>NZ_JBNAIZ010000011.1:0-79903 GCF_052047875.1 Candidatus Pelagibacter sp. HIMB1521
GTTATAAATATTTATAAAATTATTACTCATGAAAAAAATAATATATATAATATTTGTTTTTATTATATTTTCAAATTGTTCCTTTGAACCTGTAGTATATCATCATGGGGTGCATTTTTTAAAAAAAAAACAAAGCTCCCTAATTATTAATAAAACTAATAAAAACGATATTAAAAAAATTTTAGGTAATCCCTCAACAAAAAGTAAATTTGATAATGATATTTGGATATATATTGAACGTAAAGAAACTGCATCAAAAATAAAAAATTTGGGTAGAGTGAAAGTTTTTGAAAATAATGTATTGGTTTTAGAGATAGATAAATATGGTATTTTGAAAGAAAAAAAATTTTATGATAAAAATAGCATGGAAAATATCAAAATTTCAAAAAATGATACAAACACAAATTTTGAAAAGAACAGTTTTATTTATAATTTTTTTTCAAGTATGAGACAAAAATTAAATGACCCTCTTGGAACGAGGGCCAATAAACGAAAAGATATTAACCAGCGATAACTGCTAACAATAATAAAGCTACAATATTTGTAATCTTAATCATTGGATTAACAGCTGGACCTGCTGTATCTTTATATGGATCTCCAACAGTGTCACCTGTTACAGCAGCTTTATGAGCTTCTGAACCTTTTCCACCATGATTTCCGTCTTCAATATATTTCTTAGCATTATCCCATGCGCCACCTCCAGCAGTCATAGAAACTGCCACAAATAGTCCTGTAATTATAACACCTAAAAGCATAGCTCCGACTGCAGCTAAAGCTGCAACCTGACCACCTATTGATAGAATTATAAAATATAAAACTACTGGTGATAGTACTGGCAATAATGATGGAATTATCATTTCCTTGATTGCTGCAACAGTCAATAAATCAACTAATTTTGCATAATCAGGTTTTTGTTTTCTTTTCATGATACCTGGGAATTTTTTAAACTGTCTTCTAACTTCTACTACTACGGCACCACCCGCTCTTCCAACAGCCTGCATTCCCATAGATCCAAATAAGTAAGGCAACATTCCACCAATTAATAATCCAACAACAACATAAGGGTTTGATAAATCAAAAGTTACAACGATACCTTCAAGAGCAGAACCTGATTCTTTAGAAAAATGTTTTATATCTTCCGTGTAAGCTGCAAATAAAACTAGTGCACCTAAACCAGCAGAACCAATTGCATATCCTTTTGTTACAGCTTTTGTGGTGTTACCAACAGCATCTAAAGCATCTGTTGTTTTTCTAACTTTTTTATCCAAGTTAGACATTTCGGCTATCCCGCCAGCATTATCAGTTACTGGACCGTAAGCGTCTAACGCAACAACCATTCCAGCTAATGCAAGCATTGTTGTAACAGCGATTGCAATACCAAATAGGCCAGCAATAGAATTTGTAATTAAGATACCTGCAACAATGATTAATGCAGGTATAGCTGTTGCTTCCATTGATACAGCCAAACCTTGAATAACATTAGTTCCATGACCAGTTGTTGATGATAAAGCAACAGATTTAACAGGTCTATAATTTGTTCCAGTGTAATATTCTGTAATCCAGATTAGTAAACCAGTAATAACTAAACCAATTACTCCACAATAATATAAATCCATTCCATTAAACGTATTTCCATTAACAGTGTATTCATTTGTAAAACCAATAACGTGATCTGTTACAGGCCAAAGAATAGCCAATGATGCAACAGCAGATACAATAAATCCTTTATACAATGCGTTCATCACATTGTTGTCTTTTCCAAGCTTAACAAAGAATGTACCTATAATAGATGTTAATAAACAAGCAGCGCCAATTGTAAGAGGATAAATCATCATATTGAGATCACCTACGAAGAAAATTGATGATAAAACCATGGTAGCAACAATAGTAACCGCATATGTTTCAAATAAATCAGCTGCCATACCTGCACAGTCACCAACATTATCTCCAACGTTATCTGCAATTACAGCTGGATTTCTAGGATCATCTTCAGGAATACCGGCTTCAACTTTACCAACTAGATCGGCACCTACATCTGCACCTTTAGTGAAAATACCTCCACCTAATCTTGCAAAAATTGAAATTAAAGAAGCACCAAAACCTAAAGCAACTAGAGCATTTACAATCTCTCTCTCATCAACATCATATTTAAGTAATAAAAAATAATAAACTGCTATAGCCAACAATGCTAAACCAGCAACCAACATACCAGTTACAGCACCAGATTTAAAAGCCACTGAAAGACCTTGAGCTAGACCTTTTCTTGAAGCTTCAGCAGTTCTAACATTAGCTTCTACAGAAACTAACATACCAACATATCCTGCAATACCAGATAATGCTGCACCTATTAAATAACCAAGACCAACTAACGGACTAAACGCAATACTAACAATTACAAGAACAGCTGCACCAACAATTGCAATTGTCTTGTATTGTCTTGCTAGATAAGCTTTTGCTCCGATTTGAATAGCTGAAGCAATATCTTGCATTTTTGCATTTCCTGCACTTGAATTTAAAATGTTTTTTCCAGTTAAAAATCCATAAACGATAGATAAAAAACCAGCTCCGATTGTGTATAATAAAATAGTTTCGACAGTTGCACTCATATAACCCTTAGTTGTTGGTTGTTAATTTTTTAAGCCCGGACAATACAAAAAAAGTCAAAAAAGACAATAATTAACTTCAAAATTGGTGGATATAACCACCTGTATTATTGGCGATTTCTCTATCTTTTTGATCTAAAATTAAAGACTTGTTTTTACCAGATAAAATATTTCCAATTTTAGAAATTTTTACACCAAGAGATTTACTTAATTTATTTATGATTCTGGCATTGTTTGGTCTAGCAGTAAACAAAATTTGATAATCATCTCCATTAGAAACTAGATCAATTTTATTTAAATTCTTACTATTAATTAGGTTGTTAAGATTTCTTGATACAGGAATGGATTTTTCATAAATTTTATAAGAAACATTTTGCTTGTTTATTAATTTATTCAAATCTGCGATTAAACCATCAGATATATCCATAGAACTTGTTGCTAGAGAAAGTAAATTTTTAGAAAACTTATTTTGGATATCGGGCATATAATATTTGTTGATAAAATACTTAGTTTTAGATTTATTCAACTTAATTTTATTTTTTAAAATCTGTAGTCCGATAAAACTATCACCTAAATTTCCTGTAACATATATATCATTATTTACATTAGATTGATTTCTATAGATTATTTTTTTTGAGTAACCAACTGAGGTTATTGTAAAGCTAAGTTTATTAGAAAAAGTTGTATCTCCTCCTCCTAATAATAAATCATATTTTTTCTGCTCTTCCCTTAAAGAATTGGATATTTTTTTAAGATTTTTTTTTGTAAAGTTTTTTTTGTTCCCTGATCCAGCAATAAAATAATATTTTGGCTTAACTCCTTTACAAATCAAATCAGAAATTGAAGATCTTAAAATTTTTTTAATAACTAAATCTGGTCTTTTAAAATCTATAAAATGTGTACCTATGTTGTATGTGTCTACTGAAATAACTAATCCTTTTTTTTTATCAAAAAAAACATCATCATTTAAACTTAAAGCAGCCTTATTTTTTTTAGAAATATTAAAAAAATAATTATTTATTAATTCAAATTCATGCATTTGTTCTTAATTTTTTTCCAACATTGTCAAGCAAAGCATTTAGGTACTTAGTTTGTGAATTTTCTAAGAAATAATTTGATGAATTTAAATACTCTTTAATAATAATGTTTAAGGATAAATTAGGTTTGTACATTAATTCGTATGTAGCAGCTTTTAAAATAGTTTGAAAAACCTTGTCTAAATTTTCAAAGACAAATTCATCACCTAATTTATTTTTTAATTCATCTATAATTAGATCATTTCTTTCGATAGTTCCTAGTACAATATCTTTAATAAATTTTTTAAATCTGTGTTTTGGAAACTGTAATTCATCATCTTCGTTATAAAATTTACCATAGAGTTTTTGAATTATTATAACCCTAGGATTATTTTTTGGATTAAAATGTGTTCTCATTTTTGAGATAGAACAGAAATTACTGCTTCAGCTGCTTCCGCACCTTTTTTCTTTCTCGCTTTAGCTTGAGACATATTCAAACAAGTAATTATTCCATTCCCAATTGGTTTTTTACTTGAAATTGATAATTCCATAATACCATTAGTTGTTGCTTGAGAAATAAAATCAAAGTGAGGAGTTTGACCTTTAATAACACAGCCTAAAGCTAAAAAGGCATCATGCTTATTTATGTTTTTTGAAATAGTTACTGGGATTTCAAAAGCTCCTGGAACATTAATAACTTTTATATTATTTGTTTTTGAGATTAATTTTAAAGCACTTTTAAGTAGTCCATCTGCAATATCTTTGTAATAATCAGCTATAACAATCAAAATTTTTTTCTTCATTATATCAATTCTTGTTTAGTAATTTTTATACCATAACCATCTAAACCAATAACTTTTTTTGGAGATTTTGTGATTAATATCATATTTTTAATTTTCAAATCTTTTATAATTTGAGCTCCAATTCCGTAATTTCTTATTAATTTATCATTACCCTTTTTATAAAAATCTTTATTTTTATAATCTTTTAGAGTTTGTGTTACAGATTTTAAATTAGAGTCTTTAATAAAGATTAATACACAATTGTTATATTTTTTAAAATAATTCAAAGTTTTGTTAAATGAGTTTGGTAATTGTTGATTAATTAAATAATTTTGAACTACATTTGAAGAGATCACTCTTACCCTTGGGGTAATACCCTTTTTTATTTTTCCTTTAATTAGAGCAAAATGTTCTGCACCATCAATTAAATTTTCATAAATTCGAATATTATACTTTTGATCTTTTACAATTATTGAGCTTTGTTTTTTTAATTTAATTAATTTTTCTTTTTTAAGTCTATAAGCAATCAAATCTTCAATCTTACCTATTTTAAGTTTATGCTTATTTGCAAAATTAAATAAATCGTTACCTTTGGCCATTGTTCCATCTTCGTTCATAATTTCACAAATAACAGCTGAATTATTTTTTTTTGCTAATTTTGAGATATCAACTGAAGCTTCTGTATGCCCAGCTCTAACGAGTACACCTCCATCTTTTGCTATTATTGGAAAAACATGACCTGGAGATACAATTTCATTTTTGTTAGCATTTTTCTTTGAAGCAACTTTAATTGTTTTGGCTCTATCCTTTGCTGAAATTCCTGTTGTGATTCCTTTTTTTGCTTCAATAGATATTGTAAATGCAGTTTTATTTCTTGATTGATTAATTGGTGACATTAATGAAAGGTTTAATTTTTTAGCCTGAACACTATCGAGAGCCAAACAAATTAAACCTCTGCCATACTTGGCCATAAAATTTATATTTTTAGAATTAGTATCCGATGTCGATATTACTAAATCACCCTCATTTTCTCTTTTTTCATCATCAACTAATATGAACATCCCACCTTTTCTGGCAATGTTAATAATAGTTTCAATTGATTCAAAATTATTTTTTGTCATTAAAATAATTTCTTACATATTTAGACAAGATATCAATCTCAATATTTACCAAACTAGATTTTTTTAAAGTAGATAAATTGGTCTCTTTATAAGTATGGGGAATAATCCAAATTTGAAAACCTTTTTTTGTAATTTTTGAAATTGTAAGAGAGATGCCATTTACACATATTGACGCCTTCTCTATTAGGTGTTTTCTCTCCTTTTTTGGTATTTCAAAATCAAAAAGATAAGATTTATCTATTTTATTAATACTATTAACTATTCCAACCGTATCAACATGACC
This sequence comes from Candidatus Pelagibacter sp. HIMB1521, assembly GCF_052047875.1. NCBI lineage: Bacteria > Pseudomonadati > Pseudomonadota > Alphaproteobacteria > Candidatus Pelagibacterales > Candidatus Pelagibacteraceae > Candidatus Pelagibacter > Candidatus Pelagibacter sp. HIMB1521. Next base: position 5,806 of record NZ_JBNAIZ010000011.1, read on the forward strand.
TTGGCAGATATGACCAGAAATTTTAGTTCCATATTTCAAAGGTAACTCTAAGTTCAAAACATCATTTATTTTTAGAAATTTAAATTTGGATCTAATTAAAGTTTCATTAGATAAATAAAACTCCATTATTTTTGATTTATACGAAATTAGTGTGAGACACACTCCATCACATGCAACTGACAATCCCATATCTTTTGATGAAACCTTTAAGCTACTTTTAACAAATATATTGATACCTTTTGGTCTTTTGGCAATTCTTTTGACAATACCTTGGTTATATATAATTCCGTTAAACATAGTTTTTGTAAAATTCTATTTTATCCTTTTTTAATTTAAGGTTTAGTTTTGACTTATATCTATATTTTGATTTTAAAGTATTTAAACTGTTAAATTCAACAAATTCAGAATTTTTAGACAAATTTTTGGAACTTTTAAAAAAATAAAATTTATTAAAAATTTTATCATTTATGAATGATTTTGTAAGTTTATCTCCACCTTCAACCAATAAATTTCTACTTCCTAAAGAATAAATTTTTTTTAATATCTCTTTTAAATTGAATTCTTTATTTTTATTAATTTTAGATTTTATTAATAAGACTTTTTTAGATTTAAATAATGAGATTTTTGATTTTGTTGCTTCATTATAAAAAATAATTGTTTTTATTTTAGTTGCAGATTTTATTAAGTAAGAATTTGGATTAGAATTTAGCTTATTATCTAAAATGACTCTTATAGGTGAAAAATTATTTTTGTTTTTAAGTCTACAATTGAGTTTTGGATTATCCTTATTTAAGGTTTTGTGTGAAATTAATATCGTATCATTTTTATATCTTAAAAAATGTGAAAACTTATCAGAATAAATATTAGTAATTTTTTGCTTTTCTTTACTATAAATTAAATTGTTCTTTGAAACTGCAATTTTACCTGTAACAAAAGGTATTTTATTTTTTCTGTTAAAAAAATAAGGATAGTAAAACCGACTGATTTCTTTTTTTAAAAGATTTTTTCTAACTTTTATTTTACTTGATTTTAAAACTTTAAAAGATTTTCCACTAACACGTTCGTCAATATCAGAATTTGAGTAAATAACTTCTGATATTTTTGATTTAATTATTAAATTTGTACAAGGTGGTGTTTTTCCTTTATGACAACACGGTTCTAATGTGACATACATCTTTGAACCAGCAACATTTTCAATAGAGTCTTTAATTGCATTTCGTTCAGCATGAGGCCTTCCATCATGTGAAGTCTGTCCTATAGATATAATTTTATTATTTTTAACAATTACACATCCAACAGATGGATTTGTACCGGTTAAACCTTCGCGAGCAATTGCCAAATTAAGGGCAATTTGCATGAATTGTTTATCTTTACTGGTAAATTTATCTTTTTTTGTAGACATCTAATCTGTCCACGAATTGCACAAAGTCTTTTTCTTCTCTAAAATTTCTATAAACGGAAGCAAAACGCACGTATGCTACAGGATCAAGCTCTTTTAATCCTTCCATAACCATTGTTCCAATTGTACTAGTTGATATTTCTGTTTGTCCAAGTTCTTCTAATGATCTTGAAATTTTACTTATAAATTTCTCAGCAGTTTCCGTATCAATTGGTCTCTTTTTTAATGCTATATAGATTGATTTAGATAGTTTATCTCTGTCAAAAGAAGATTTTCTTCCATTTTTTTTAACAACCATTAATTCTCTAAATTGAATTCTTTCAAAGGTAGTAAATCTTTCACCACATATACATAATCGTCTTCTTCTTATTGCAGTTCCATCTTCAGTTGGTCTAGAATCTACAACTGACGTATCACCTTTTTTTTCACAAGGACAAATCATTATTTATAAATTTTTATATATTGGAAATGACGAAGTTAGGTTAATAACTTCATTTCTTACTTCGTTTTCAACTTTACTGTTATCATCAGGATTTTCAGATAAACCTTTAATAGTTTTTGTTATCAATTCACCTACAGTTTTAAATTCATTTAATCCAAATCCACGTGTAGTAGCCGCTTGAGTGCCCAGTCTAATTCCCGATGTTACCATTGGCTTCTCTGTATCAAAAGGTATTCCATTTTTATTACATGTTATGTTAGCTCTTGATAGACTTTCCGCTGCAAGATTTCCTTTAACATTAAAAGGTCTTAAGTCAACAAGCATTAAATGAGTATCAGTTCCATCTGAATAAATTTTAAATCCATTGTTTTTTAAAGTTTCAGCTAAGATTTTTGCATTAGCTAAAACGGATTTTATATAATCTTGAAATTCTGGTTGAAGAGCTTCTAAAAAACCAGCAGCTTTAGCAGCAATAATATGCATCAAAGGTCCACCTTGATAACCAGGGAAGACAGCTGTGTTAAACTTTTTACCAAGCTCCTCGTCATTAGATAATATTATTCCGCCTCTTGCACTTCTAAAAACTTTATGTGTAGTTGAGGTTACAACATGAGCATAATCACATGGATTTGGATAACCTTTACCAGCCACAAGTCCTGAGAAATGTGCCATATCAACCATTAAATAGGCTCCTACTTTATCAGCTATTTCTCTAAATCTTTTAAAATCTATTACTCGAGAATAAGCACTGCCGCCTGCTATTATTAATTTAGGCTTGTGTTCTAAAGCAAGTTTTTCAACATTATCATAATCAATAAGTTCAGACTCTTTATCAACGTCATAACCTATAGCGTTAAACCATTTACCTGACATAGATATTTTCAATCCGTGTGTTATGTGTCCACCTGAATTTAAACTCATTCCCATAAATGTATCTCCAGGATTTAATAAAGCTAAAAATACAGCTCCATTTGCTTGGGCTCCAGAGTGAGGTTGTGCGTTTGCATATTTACAATTAAATAATTTTTTTAATCTCTCAATTGCAAGACTTTCTGCAACATCGACATGTTCGCAACCATTATAGTATCTTTTTCCAGGATATCCTTCGGCATACTTATTAGTTAAAACTGATCCTTGAGCTTCAAGAACTGCTTGAGAAACTATATTTTCTGATGCAATTAATTCTATATGTTGTTGTTGTCTTAAGAGTTCGTCTTTTATAGCTTTATATAATTCAGGGTCCTTGCTAGACAAACCATCTTCGAAGAAACTCTTATAACTATCGTTTAAATAACTTTTTTCACTAGACATAATTAATTATATTTTTTTTACTCTTTTTAAGTGTCTCCCACCTTCGAACTTTGTATTTAAAAAAATGCTAATAAATTTTAATGCATTTTTTTTAGTTAGTAATCTAGATCCTAATGTAATGATATTTGCATCATTATGCAATCTAGATAATTTAGTAGATTTTTCATTAAAGCATTGAGCGGCTCTAACATTTTTATGTTTATTTGCTGCAATATTCATTCCAGTTCCTGATCCACATACCAAAATACCAATATTTTTTTTAGATGAATTTACTTTTCTTGCAACTTTATGTGCATAATCTGGGTAATCAACGCTATTCTCATTTGAAGGACCAAAATCTTGGAAATTAATTTTTTTCTTTTCTAAATAAATTTTAATTGCTTCTTTAAGTTTAAAACCAGCGTGATCTGAAGAGATAAATATCTTTTTCAAATTAATTGAATTTATAATCTAGCACACAAGCAACAAGGTGGACTCTATTTTCTTCACCACCATTAAATGCATTATGATATTTTGTGTTATTAGTCACCCAAACAGAACCATCTGCAGGCATATGTTTTGCAACATTATCTATAACCATTAAGCATCCAGGATTAGTTACGATTGGAATATGCAATCTTGGTTCTGGATCTCTATGCCAACTTAAAGTTGATCTTGGTTCTTTTAATAAAATCCTTACTCTACCCAATTTATATTTGCTTGATAAAACATCATAAACTTCTTTAAAATAAGTATTCTCATAATCTTTTATAAATTCAGAATAAGCTGCTTCATCAATTTCTACATCTCTAGAAACCTCTTTTCCAGTTTTATCAGGTTTAGTCCAATAAACACCTCTAGCTTTATTGCCTTTGATTGAATCAGGATCACCAGGAATTTGAGTTAATGAAATAGCTCCAAAGTGTGTTATCCCAGCATCTTCGAATTTTTTTGTCTTAATAATTTGGTTATAAGCCTCTTGAAGTTTATTTATATCAAATTTCAAGTTTTGTTTTTGAAAATCACTAAAATCTAAAATTCTTTCTTCTTTTTTTAGGTTTAGGTTTACAACTTTTGTGTTATCAATGCTCATAAAAATGGTTTTGTACTTAATTTAAGAGATATTTGTATAATACATTTGTCGCATTAATAAAGTAAATTTAAACATGATTGTAGGAAAATATCCAAGCCTAAGATTAAGAAGAAACAGAAAATCTTCCTGGACTAGAAAACTAATACAGGAAAATACCCTAAGTCCTAATGATTTTATTCTTCCAATTTTTCTTATTGATGGAGTAAATAAAAAACAACATATAAAATCGATGCCTGGCGTCTATAGGTATTCAGTAGATAGAATCAGTCAAGTTATCGACAAAGCGATAAGCAAAGGAATTCCAATGGTTGCTCTTTTCCCAAATACAAAAAAATCATTGAAAAATGAACTTGGATCAGAAGCACTCAATGAAAATAATCTTGTTTGTAGAGCATCAAGAATGATTAAAAAAAAATACAAAAATCAAATTGGAATTATGTGTGATGTTGCATTGGACCCTTATACCTCTCATGGACATGACGGATTAATTAAATCTGATAAAATTTTAAATGATGAAACAATTCAAGTTTTAATAAACCAATCTTTACTTCAAGCTGAAATGGGTTGCGATGTCTTAGCTCCATCAGATATGATGGATGGTAGGATTGGTAAAATTAGAAAAGCAATCGATCAAAACAATTTCCAAGAAGTTCAGATTTTATCTTATGCAGCAAAATATGCTTCCAGCTTTTATGGTCCCTTTAGGGATGCCGTCGGGTCAAAAAGTTCATTAAAAGGAGATAAAAAAACATATCAAATGGATTTTAGAAATTCTGACGAAGCATTGAGAGAAGTTGCTTTAGATATAAAAGAAGGAGCTGATATGGTTATGGTTAAACCAGGAATGCCATATCTAGATATAATTAAATCAATTAAAGAAAAATTCAAAATCCCAGTTTTTGCTTATCAAGTATCTGGAGAATACAGTTTAATAGAAAATGCTATTAATAAAAACCTTGTAAATAAAGATGCAGTGTATGAAAGTTTAGTGGCTTTCAAAAGAGCTGGTGCAAATGCAATTGTAAGTTATTACGCTGATCGAATTGACAAAATAATAAAGTAATCACCTTAAAGTATTAAGAAATAACAATCTATTATTTGGAAAATTAATATTATTTGGTTTTAAAATCGTTTTATCTAGATAATCATTAACTAACTTCAAACCTTTTAATAAAATTTTAATATCTTCAACCTCTTTATCTTTTTCAATAAGAAAGTTTGGAACATATTTTTTTTCATTTGATGATGAAACATAATAAACAGTTTCGTTATTTTCAGTATCTTTCTCTACTAAGTTTTGTAATTCTAAATCATAACCTAATATTTTGAGTAATTCTAATTCCCAAAAAATATATTTTTTTAACCAATTTTTATCTTGTAAAATTAAAAAGAAATTATGAATTATGAAAAAAACTTTTTCATTTGATTGTGCGTCTGCTGTTAAAATTTTAATCAAATTCATTGCAGAGGTTAAGCATGATAATTTTTGCCTATCATCAAAATACAAAGGACTGTAAGCATTTAAAATTTCAACTTTAAAATAGCCAATCCTATTTTCATTTTTTGAGTTATAATTAACATGCAATTTATTTCCTATTTGTAGATAATTTTTAATTTTTTTTGATGTTCCACCAAATATAATGCCTGACACTTTGCCTTTTTCTTTGGTGAAAATTTCTACAATTAAGGAGTTTTCGTTATATCTATTTTTACTTAACAAAAAACCTTCATCAGACCAATTCATATTATTTATTGAAACTATTTAAACACTCTGTGGCAGCACTTTGTTCGGCATTTTTTTTGGAATTGCCAATGCCAATAAAGTATTTTGTATTAGGTAATTTTACTCCTACTTTAAATACAGGTTTGTGTCTTGGTCCAGTGTTTGAGATTAATTTGTATTTAGGAAGACTTTTAAATTTTTTTAATGTTTGTTCTTGTAACTTGGTTTTGGCGTCAATTTCGGTAACAACGCTATCACTAATTTTTGCTTCCCACTGCATTAAAATAAATTTTTCAACAATATTAAAACCTTTATCGAGATAAATTGCTCCTATTAAAGCTTCACAACTATCTGCAATAATTTTATCTTCAATTTTTATTTTTTTATTTCTTGGATTAAAAGTTTTTATATATTTTTCTAAATTAATTGATTTTGCAATTTCAAGACAAGATTTTTTATTAACAAGTGAAGCAAATTTCTTATCAAGTATTCCCTCTTTTTCGTTAGGATAAATTTCTAATAATTTTTTAGCCATGACCAGTCCTAGTACACGATCACCTAAAAATTCAATTTTCTCATTATTTTTAGAGGAATTAAAACTTTTATGAGTAAGAGATTGGTCTAATAAATTTTTGTTTTTAAAAACTATATTTATTTTTTTTTCTAGTTCTTGATACTTTATTTTCATTAATTAATAACATTAAAGGTTCTTTTAAATCTTATAGATTTATGCCATTTCCAAAATTCAATAAAACTTCCTATTTTTTTATCAGATGAGAAAAAAATAAATTGAGCCTTACCAACCAAGTTATCTTTATGAACATAACCAACACTTGAAAGAAATCTGCTATCTTTAGAACAATCTCTATTATCACCTAAAAAGAAATAATGATCTTCTGGAACAGTAAAAATATCTGAATTTTGATAAGTGTAATTTTTTAAATAAACTGTATGAAATTTTTTACCATTAGGTAATTTTTCCTCAAACTTTAAAACGTCTATTGTTGTGTCACCACAATAAATTTTAGCTTTAAGTGGAATTTTAGATTTAAGTATTTCGCTACTATTTAAATATAGATTGGCATCAATAAACTGGATTTTATCTCCTGGCAGCCCAATTAAACGTTTTATATAATCTGTTCTATTGTCAGCTGGTGTTTTAAATACAATTACATCGCCTCTTTCAGGACTTTTAAACATTATTCTTTTACTAAGTATTGGCGGACTAAAAGGGAAAGAATGTTTACTATACCCATATGAATATTTCGTAACAAATAATCTGTCACCTACAAGTAATGTGGGTTCCATCGAAGAAGAAGGTATATAAAAAGGTTGCACTAAAAGTGATCTAATTATTACTGCAATTATCAAAGCATAAAACAAAGTTTTTATATTTTCTGAAAAAAAGTTTTTATCTAGTTTCATTATGATTGAATAATAGCAAATGCTGTTGAATATTTTTTTTCATCTGAAATGGATAGAAAACAATTATATTTTTTAATTTTAAATTTATTTTGGATTATCTTGGTGATTTTTTTGTTTGTAACATAATTTGGTTTACCCATTTTATCGTTAACTACTTCTATATCCTTAAAGTTCAATTTCATTCTAAATCCGGTACCCAAAGCTTTTGCAAATGCTTCTTTTGCTGCAAATCTTTTTGAAAAAAAAGCCACTTTATTCTTTATTAAGTATGATTGTCTTTGTTCTCTCACACTATAAACTCTGTTAATAAAAGATTTACTTTTTATAGCCTCTTTAATTCTTTTATTTTCAATTATATCAACTCCAATACCTAAAATTTTCATTAATTTTTAATAATTTTTTTAAAATCTTTAATTACTTTGGGTAGACCATAAAATATCGACTCACCAATAATAAAATGACCTATGTTGAATTCCTCAATTTCTCTAATTTTTGTTAAAATTTTAGTCGTTTTATAATCTAAACCATGACCCGCATGTACTTCTATATCTAGTTTAGATGCAAGTTTTGAGCTTTTTTTAATTCTATTTAATTCGCTTGAAAAATTTTTATGTGACTTAACATAATTAGCTAGTTTTCCAGTGTGAATTTCAACGCAATCCACATTTAATTTTTTTGAAAGTTTAATATCATTTAAATTGGGGTTGATAAATAAACTAGTTCTAATATTTGACTTTTTAAATTTAAAAATTATTTCTTTTAATTTTTTATAATTATCTTTTAGATTTAAACCACCTTCTGTAGTTATTTCTTTTCTATTTTCTGGAACAATACAAATGTAATTTGGTTTATATCTTAAAGCTTTTTTAATTATTTCACTATTCATTGAGACTTCAAGATTCACTAACACTTTATTCAAAGCACAAATCTCTTTAGTATCTAAATCTTTTATGTGCCTTCTATCTTCTCTCAAATGAATAGTTACTGAGTCTGCACCCAACTTTATAACTTCTTTTGCTGCAAAAACAGGATTGGGATGTTTTTCACCACGTGCATTACGCAGTGTTGCAATATGATCTATATTTACGCCTAGCCTTTTCACTTAATAAATCTACTTCCTGGGGTGGTAATGGGAATTGATTTTAGAGATTTAGGTATATTTTTAAGGTTATAGCTAGGAACATCTATTTTTAAATGAGAAACAATTTTATTTTTTATCTTCAGAGATTTTTTTGTTGATCTATCAATTATAGAAGCAAAACCAACGAGTTTTGCGTTTGATTTTTTTATAAGTTTCACACATTCCAAACTAGATTTACCAGTTGTAATCACATCTTCTATAATTAAAACCCTTGCTCCCTTTTTTATACTAAAACCTCTTCTGAGAGTAAATTTTCCATTCACCCTTTCGCAAAAAATTGTCTCTTTTTTTAAAATTTTACCAATTTCATAACCTATGATCACACCGCCCATTGCAGGAGCAAGTATTAAATCTATTTTTTTAAAATTTTTTTTAATTTTATTTGCTAATGATTTACAAATTTTGTCAGCTAAATTAGGAAAGCTTAAAAGTTTAGCACATTGAATATACTTTGGAGAGTGTAGTCCTGAGGATAAAACAAAATGTCCTTCTAATAACGCATCAGTCTTTTTTAAAATATTTAAGGATTTTTTGAGTGAAAGCATTTCTTTTTTCTTCGTGTCTAATTATCTTAAATTTTATACCTTTTTGCTTTAGCTCTGCAATAAAATTTGTAAAATTCTTAAGATTTCTGATTATTAATCTAAATTTAAAATTAATATAGTTTGGATTTTTACCAGCCATCTCTAAATTAGAAATGTTAAGTTTATGACTTCCAATTAAAGAACTTATATCACCAAGTTGACCAGGTTTATCAGGCAATGAAATCCAAAGTGTAGTGTTATATTTTTTTGTTTTTTCCTCTTTTTGTTCACCTTTGTCATGCCAATATCTTCTAATAGCAGCTCTTGCTTTACCTGTTTTGGTGGTAGGTATCCAATGCAGAGATGGTGAACTATTTTTAGATGTGAGAATGTTAACCCTATCACCATTTCTTAATATTGTTTGTAATTCACAGTTATTTCCATTTACTTCACAACCAATTGCGGAATTACCAATTTTAGTGTGAACAGCATAAGCAAAATCAATTGCTGTTGCATCTTTTGGTAATTTAATTACAGATCCTTTTGGTGTGAAGCAAAAAACATTTTCCTGAAACATTTGAAGCTTTGTATATTCATAAGAGTCCTCAGGATTTTCATTTTTTTCAATAATCTCCACTAAATCTTTTAACCAATCATACTCTTTCAAACTTAATGAATTAAATTTTTCAGAAGATTTATATTGCCAATGCGATGCAACACCTCTTTGTGCAAAGTCATGCATTTCTTTAGTTCTAATTTGAATCTCTATAGGCTTTTTATTTGAACCAATAACTGAAGTATGAATTGACTTATATCCATTTATTTTGGGCGAAGAGATGTAGTCTTTAAATTTACCAGGAATACAGTTCCATTTCTTATGAAATATACCAAGAGTTTTATAACAGTCATCAATAGTATCTAATATAATTCTAAAGCCAATGATGTCTGTTATCTGCTCTAATGAAACTCTTTTTTTTTGAACTTTTCTCCATATTGAAAATGGAGTTTTTTCTCTTCCATAAATTTCAGCATTAATTTCGTGATCATTCAATATTTCACTGAGTTCATATGATTGTTCTTCAAAAATATCTTTTCTATCTAATTTTATTTCATCAAGTCTTTTTTTTATTAATTTTCTTGCATCGTAATTTAAAATTTCAAACGATAAATCTTCAAGCTCATCACGTATTCTGTGCATACCCATTCTGTCTGCTAATGGAGCATAAATTTCCATTGTTTCTTGAGCAATCCTTTGTCTTTTTTCCGCTTTAGTAATTGCTTTAATCGTTCTCATGTTGTGCAATCTGTCTGCAATTTTTACTAACAAAACTCTAATATCTTTAGATGTTGCTAAAATTAATTTTCTAAAATTTTCTACTTTAGAATTTGATCCAGCTGTATTTTCAAAAACAGATATTTTAGTGACACCATCTACTAAGTCAGCAACCTCATCACCAAATTCAGCTTTTATTGTTTCATAAGTTGCAAAGGTATCTTCAATAGTGTCATGCAATAACCCAGTGGCAATTGTAGCACTGTCTAATTTTAACTCTGTTAAAATATTTGCAACTTCAATTGGATGTACAGAGTAAGGATCACCAGAAGCTCTCTTTTGACTCTTATGGGCCTTTACAGCAAAATTATAAGCTTTATCTAATTTTTCAGGATTTAAAAATTTATTATAATTTTTAACTTTATTAATTAGTTCATTAGAATTTAGCATAACTCTATTATAACATTAATTTAAATTTGTTTAATAGACCTAATGTCTGCTTCAGAGAGTGAAGAAATCAAGCTTTTAAGATCTTTTTTAATAATTGGATGATGCCATTCTTTTTGAATTTCAAAAAAAGGGATGAGTACAAAATTTCTTTTATGCATAAGTTTATGAGGCAAAGTTAATTTGTTTTTTACTTTTAAAACCTTTTTATTAAAATCAATAATGTCAATATCACAAATACGTGGATCATTTTTTTTACCTTTTTTTCTTCCTAATAAAATTTCAATTTTCTTACATATTTTAAGGAGACTTTCTGGATCAAAACAAAACTTTGCCTTGATAACTACATTTAAAAATTTAGGTTTTTTGGGGTCCGGCCAAGAAGGTGTTTCATAAAAACTTGAGATAGATAAAAAATCCAAATTATTTTCGCTTAAATGAGATTTTGCAATTTCTATATTTTTTTTTCTATCACCCAAATTAGAGCCAATACCTAAGTAAACAATTTTAGCTTGATTTTCTGATATATCTTGCCTTTTCACGGTTCCAGTCTCTGCTCTTTTTTGTTGCTCTTTTATCGTATTGCTTCTTTCCTTTAGCAACCGCTAATTCAATTTTGGCCTTTCCTTTTTTAAAATACATTTTTGTTGGAACAATAGTAAAGCCATCTCTTTGCATTTTTCCAATCAATTTGTTTATTTCTCTTTTATTTAGTAGCAACTTTCTTTCATCGGTTGGGTTATGATTGGAATAACTTGCTTGTTTGTAAGGTGAAATATGAGAATTAATTAAAATTATTTCTCCATTTTTTTCAACTGCATAAGAGTCTGCTATATTAACTTTTCCATCTCTTACTGATTTAATTTCAGAACCTTTAAGAACAATTCCTGCTTCTAAAATATCCTCAAAAAAATAATTAAAACTAGCTTTCCTATTTAAACAAATTATTTTTAAACCAGAATTGGTTTTTTTGTTCATTAAATCAATTTTGCTGACTGAAGAGACTTTTTAACAATTTCCTTAGTTTGTTCGGTAACTTTTACCAGAGGTAATCTAACATCATCTTCGCATAGATTTAATAATTTAGCAGCATATTTTACTGGACTAGGATTACTTTCAACAAACATTGAATGATGAATTGGCTGTAAAATTTTATCTAATTTTTCAGCTTCACCAATATCATTTTCAGATTTAGAAAATTTTTGAAAATCTGAACAAAGTTTTGGTGCTATGTTTGCTGTTACACTTATTGCACCTACTCCACCTCTTTTATTAAATTCTAGCGCATTGTCATCATTACCAGTCAATTGAACAAATTCTTTACCCATTTTTGATAACTGTTGATCAACCCTATCCAAATCTCCAGTGGCATCTTTTACACCAACTATATTTTTTAACTCGAACAGTCTTGCCATTGTATCAACATTCATATCAATAACTGATCTACCTGGTATATTGTAAATTATTATTGGTATCCCGCATTTGTCATTTATAGCTTTATAATGCTGGTACAAACCTTCTTGGGTAGGTTTATTATAATAAGGTGTTACGATTAGAGCACCATTTGCACCTGCCTTTTCAGCGTGTGAAGTTAAAGAAATAGCTTCCTCAGTAGAATTTGAACCTGTTCCAGCTATAACTGGAATTTTTCCATTACTTTCTTTTATGCAGAGATCAATTACTTTTTGATGTTCATCATGACTTAATGTTGGGGATTCTCCAGTTGTACCAGCAGGTACAAGCCCACTAGTTCCATTTTCAATATGAAAATGTATCAATTTAATATACGCCTCCTCATCTAAGAGATTGTTTTTAAACGGTGTAATTAAAGCAACATTTGATCCTTTGAACATAAATACTTATAACATAGTTTAAAGATTCATATACCAAAAGATTATGATTAAAAAATTATTATTTTTAATAATAACTTCCTTGATTAGCTTTAATTTCAGTGGTGCACAGATTGTACCTTTAAAAAAACCATCGCTATCCTCTGAGGAATTAAATAAAAAAATAATATTAAACACAATCAAACCTCTAAAAAAACCTTCAAAAGTTAAAGTTGAGAAAAAGGTAGCTAAAAAAGAGACTAAACTTAGTTTTCTTTTACCTAAAAAAAAGCCAATTATAAGCGGTTTAATAAATTCAGGAACAGTAAAAATTTCTAAATTTTATAATAAAAAAGATTTTGGGATTGCAAAAAAAGCTATTGGCGAAATGCAAAAAGGTCAGTGGAAATCTGCAATTAACATCTCAAAAAAAGCTAAAGATAGATCTATATATAATTTTATAAAGTGGAGACATTTACTAACAACAGGTAATCAAGAGTCATTTTTTGATTACCAAGTCTTTATCGAGGAAAATTCAGATTATCCAAGAATAGATAGATTGAGATATTTGGCTGAGCATAAACTTACTACGGAAAAAGTTTCTCCAAGAAAAATAATCAATTGGTTTTCAAAAAATGAACCTTTAAGTGGATATGGTAAGATGATTTTAGGTGAAAGTCATATTTTATCAGGAGATAAGGCAAAAGGTATTGCTCTGATTAAAAATGGATGGATTTCAGCAGATTTATCAAAAAGTGAGTTAAGGTTTTTCAGAAAAAAATACAAAAAATATCTTGATGCAAATGACTATATTAAAAGAGCTGATCATCTAGCATGGAATAGTGATCATTGGGATTTAAAAAGATTAATCAGATATTTACCTAAAGACTATGAATTGCTCTATACTGCAAGACATATTTTGATGACCAAGGGATACGGAGTAGATCAAGCAATCAAAAATGTTCCAAACAAATTTAAAAATGATGCTGGATTAAACTATGATCGTTTAAAGTGGAGGAGAAAAAAAGGACGATTGGAGTCTTCTACTGAAATTTTGCTCAAGATAAGAAATGATAAAGATTATTTAGTTAGACCTGACAAATGGTGGAAAGAAAGAGAAATCATTTCTCGAAAGTTAATTTATAAAAAACAATATGAACTAGCTTATAAAATTAGTAGCAATCACGGAATGTCTGAAGGGTCTGAATTTGCAGAGGCAGAATGGATGAGTGGTTGGATAGCACTAAGTTTTTTAAATGATCCACTTCTTGCTAAAGATCATTTTAAAAACTTTTTTGATAATGTTAATTATCCAATAAGTGTTTCTAGGGGTGCATATTGGTTAGGTAGATCATATGAAAAACTAAAAGATAAGAATCAATCGGAAAAATGGTATAAAGAGGCTACAAAATATTTAACTACATATTACGGACAACTAGCATTTTTAAAAATTAATCCTAATGGAAAATTTGAACTTGATAAAACAATGTTGGTTGAGGATGAATATAGAAAAGCTTTTTTTAATAAAGAATTAGTAAAAATTACACATCTTTTACATGAGTTAGATAAAGACAAGTATACAAAATTCATCTTAAGACATCTTGCTAATGATAACGTTTCTGAAGGCAGTGAACTTTTAGCTGCTGAACTTGCTACAAGTATCAGTAGATATGATTTTGCAATACAAGTATCAAAAATTGCCTCTTATCAAAAAAGATTTCATAACAAATACAATTATCCATTAATAAGCACACCTAAATACATTAATGGAAGAAAGATTCCTGAAAGCGCATTAATTTTATCAATTATAAGACAAGAAAGTGAATTTGATTTAAAAGCAAATAGTCATGCGGGTGCAAAAGGTTTAATGCAATTAATGCCTTACACAGCAAAATTAGTTGCTAAACAAGCAAAGCTTCCTTACGCAAAATCTCGATTAACAACCGATCCAGAGTACAATATAAATTTAGGGTCTCATTATATTGCTGGTTTAATTCAGCAATATGATGGAGCTTATCCATTTGCAATAGCTGCGTACAATGCTGGCCCAAATAGAGTTAAATATTGGAAAAAATTAAATAAGGATCCACAAAAAAAACAAATAAATTATGTTGATTGGGTTGAGCTGATTAAATTTAGAGAGACTAGAAACTATGTTCAGCGTGTATTGGAAAATTATAATGTTTACAGATATGTGCTGGAACAAAACCCAATAGTAATGAAAGATTTTTTTAAAGATCAGCCTTTATATTAGTGGCGGAGAGAGAGGGATTCGAACCCTCGGTACAAGTTTCCTCGCACGGTCATTTAGCAAACGACTGGTTTCAGCCTCTCACCCATCTCTCCGTATGACATTGTGTAATAAGTGATTTTATTGAAAATTCAATATTTATAAAGTAATTATTCAATTATTATGGGAAATAAATACTCAGTATTTTCATTAATCAAAAACGCTCTTTCATACCATGAGAATTGGCAAAGAGCATGGAAAGACCCTACTCCCAAAAAAGAGTATGATGCCGTCATAGTTGGTGGAGGTGGTCATGGTTTAGCGACAGCATACTATTTGGCAAAAAAACACAATATGAAAAATATTGCTGTTGTTGAAAAAGGATGGATTGGTGGAGGAAACACTGGTCGTAACACTACAATTATTAGATCGAATTATTTATGGGACGCTAGTGCTGGACTTTATGATCACGCGCTAAAAATTTGGGAAGGATTATCTCAAGAGTTAAACTACAATGTAATGTTTAGTCAAAGAGGTGTAATGAATCTTGCTCACAATTTGCAAGATGTAAGAGATTTAAAAAGAAGAACACACGCAAATAGACTAAATGGCATTGATGCAGTTTACTTGAGTACAGAAGAAGTTAAAAAGTTTTGTCCTATTATAAATACATCACAAGATATAAGATATCCAGTACTTGGTGGAACGTTACAAAGAAGAGCTGGTACAGCAAGACATGATGCTGTTGCATGGGGTTATGCTAGAGGTGCTGATGAAATGGGTGTTGATATAATTCAAAATTGTGAAGTAAAAGGTATAAAAAGAAATGGTGATACTGTTGAAGGTTTAGATACAACAAAAGGTTTTATTAAAACTAAAAAAATTGGAGTTGTGGCAGCTGGACATTCAAGTGTGATTGCTAATATGGCTGGTATAAGACTTCCTCTAGAAAGCAAACCTCTTCAAGCACTAGTGTCAGAACCAGTGAAACCAATTATTGATACAGTAGTTATGTCAAACGCAGTACATGCTTATGTAAGTCAATCTGATAAAGGTGAATTAGTTATTGGCGCTGGAACAGACGATTATCTTTCATACACTCAGAAAGGAAGTCATCAAATAGTCGAGGGAACTCTAAATGCTATTTTAGAATTGTATCCAATTTTCAGCCGAATGAGAATGTTAAGACAATGGGGAGGAATAGTAGACATATGTCCTGATGCAAGTCCAATATTAAGTAAAACTTCTATCAAAGGACTTTATTTTAATTGTGGTTGGGGTACAGGAGGTTTTAAAGCTACACCTGGATCAGGAGATTTGTTTGCACACACAATTGCTAATGATGAGCCACATAAACTTAATGCAGCATTCAATTTAAATAGATTTGTAAGTGGAGACCTTGTTGATGAACATGGTGCTGCAGCAGTTGCTCACTAATGTTTGTTATTAATTGTCCATATTGTGGTGAGAGAGATCAGCAAGAGTTTAAAGCTGGTGGTGAAGCCCATATAGAAAGACCTAAACAACCGACAGAACTTAGTGATGATGAATGGGCAGAATATTTATTTATGAGAAAAAATATTAAAGGTGTTCAATATGAAAGATGGAACCACGCTCACGGTTGTCGTAAATGGTTTAATATGATTAGAGACACTTCGAACGATGAGATTAAAGCAATCTATAAAATGGGAGAAAAACCCCCTTCGATATAAAATAAATGTCAGAAAATTTAAGAGTTAAATCTAGTCAATATATTGATGAAACAACAAGAGTTTCGTTTAAATTTAATGGTACGACTTATTATGGATTTAAAGGAGACACGCTTGCTTCTGCTTTATTGGCAAATAATGTTCATTTAGTAGGTAGGAGTTTTAAATACCACAGACCAAGAGGTATAATGACATCAGGTTCTGAGGAGCCCAATGCAATTGTTCAAATTAATCCCAATACTAATAGAACTGAACCAAATGTTAGGGCAACTGAAGTTGAAATATATGAAGGTATGGAGGCATCAAGTCAAAATTGCTGGCCAAGTGTAAACTTTGATATTGGTGGAATAAATAATTTTTTATCACCCTTACTTCCTGCAGGATTTTATTACAAAACATTTATGTGGCCTGCAAGCTTCTGGGAAAAATATGAATACTTTATAAGACACTCAGCAGGACTGGGGAAATCACCAACATCAAACGATCCTGACATTTATGATCACAGAAATATTCATTGTGATGTTCTTGTAGTTGGCGCAGGTATATCTGGAATTCTAGCAGCTAAAAATGCTGCAAAGAATAACTACAAAACTTTACTTTTAGATGAAAAAAATGAATTGGGAGGATCAACTATTTATGAAAACAATGAAAGTAATAAAATTGATAACAAAATTTCATCTGAATGGTTAAAAAAAGAAATTGAAGAACTTAAAAATATTAAAAATTTAGAAATAAAAACTAGAACAAGTGTTGCTGCGTACCATCAATATAATTATTTGCTAGCAAGAGAGAACTTAACAGATCATTTAGAAAAAAAAGATAAGACAAATAAAATTAGACAAAGGTTACTTAAAATAAGAGCAAAGAAGGTAATTTTGGCAACAGGTGCTTTGGAAAGACCGATGGTATTTAATAATAATGATAGACCTGGAATAATGCTTTCTTCTGCAATTAAAAAATATAGTGATTTTTATGGTGTTGCCTGTGGTAGGAAGATTGTATTTTTTACAAATAATGACAGTGCATATGAAAGTGCACTTTCATTAAACGATAAAGGTATCAAAGTTGAAGCAATAGTTGATATTAGAAAGCAATCTGAAACAAATTTAGAAAAAAGAGTTATTGATGCAGGTGTAAAAATATACTGGGAACATACAGTTGTTGATACCTCTGGTTATAAAAGATTAAACAATGTCTCAATAATGAAACTATCAAATGATGGAACTTCAGTAACTGGAAATAAAATTTCTATTTCATGTGATTGTTTAGGGGTTGCTGGTGGATGGACTCCAGCTGTTCACCTTTATACTCAGTCAGGTAGCAAACTTACTTTTGATGAAGATAAAAAAATATTTATTCCAAATAAAAATAATTCAGATCAAATAAGTGTTGGATCCTGTTGTGGTGATTTTAAACTTGATGAAATACTTAAAAACTTAAATGAAAAACTAAAAGATTTTTTAGATATAAATAAAACAGATTTTGAAAATATTAATGTTAATAACGACCAAGAGATTTCAAAAAGAAATATATGGTTATTACCGTCTGATAAAGCTTTAGGCAAAACTAAGCCTTTTGTTGATTATCAAAATGATGCAACTGCAAAAGATATAAAATTAGCACTAAGAGAGGGTTTCAGATCTATCGAACATGTCAAAAGATATACAACAACTGGAATGGGAACTGATCAAGGAAAATTAGGAAATATGCATGCTTTGGGAATAATAGCAGATACAGCAGGTGTTAAGATGGGAGAACTAGGAACGACTACTTTTAGACCTCCTTATACTCCTTTAACATTTGGAACAATTGTAGGACGTAATGTTGGTAAGTTTTTTGATATTTTTAGAAGAACACCTATGAATGATTGGCATGTTGAACAAAAAGCAGAATTTGAAAATGTTGGTCAATGGAAAAGAGCTTGGTACTACCCTATCAATGACGAAACTATGCACCAGGCAGTTCAAAGAGAAAGCAAAGCTGCAAGAGAAAGTTCAGGAATATTGGATGCCTCCACACTTGGTAAGATTGACATACAAGGAAGTGATGCCTCAGAGTTTTTAAATAGAGTTTATACAAATGCATGGTCAAAACTTGGCATTGGCAAATGTAGATATGGTTTAATGTTAAATGAAGATGGTATGGTATATGACGATGGTGTTACTACAAGATTAGGTGAAAATCACTATCTAATGACAACAACAACTGGTGGTGCAGCAAATGTTCTTGGAAAATTAGAGGATTACCTTCAAACTGAATGGCCAGAATTAGATGTATATTTAACTTCAGTTACAGATCAATTTGCTACAGCAAGTTTGTGTGGCCCTAATAGTAAAAAAATTCTTAAAAAAATTATTCCTGATTTAGATTTGTCTGATGAAAATTTTCCACACATGTCATTTAAAGAAACAAAAATTGGAAGTATTGTTTGCAGAATTATGAGAATAAGTTTCACAGGAGAACAAAGTTTTGAAATTAACGTGCAAGCAAGTTATGGAAAAGCTCTATGGGAGAAATGTATAGAGGCTGGTAAAGAATTTAATATTACTCCTTATGGTACAGAAACGATGCACTTACTGAGAGCTGAAAAAGGTTTTATTATTGTTGGCCAAGATACAGATGGAACAATGACACCAATAGATTTACAAATGGATTGGATTGTTAGTAAAAAGAAATATGATTTTATTGGTAAAAGATCTCTTTACAGATCAGATACTATGAGAGAAGACAGAAAACAATTGGTGGGATTATTAACAGATGACCCTAAAGTTGTATTAGAGGAAGGGGCACAAATTGTTTCTGAACTAAATAAAAATGCTGTTGAAATGCTTGGTCATGTTACATCAAGTTACTTTAGTCCTAATTTAAATAAATCTATAGCCCTAGCCGTTGTCAGAGGTGGCAAAGATATGATGGGTAAAAAACTATTTATACCTATGGAAGATAAAACAATTAATGTAACTGTTTCAAATCCAGTATTTTTTGATCAAACTAATGAAAGATTAAATGCTTATTTATAATCAAGTAACAAATAGTGAAATTAATAACAACGGTGTTTCCATAAAAGAAATTGCACCAATAATGAAATTAAATTTAAGAGGTAAAACACGAGAATTTTTTACAAATGTAGGAAAAACTTTAAATATGATTTTGCCAACTGAGGCGAATACATCTTCATCTAGTGATAAACTTACTGCGATATGGTTAAGTCCAGATGAATGGATGATTGTATCAAATGAGACTACTAGCAAAGAAACCAATACATACGAATTAAACGATATATTATTTAACAATATTTCAAAAACATCATTAGGAGCAGTAACCGATGTAACTGACCAATTTGTTCAATTAGAAATAAAAGGTGATAAAATATATGAACTTTTTTCTTCAGGATGTCCTTTTAATTTTAATTTATTTCGTGAAAAAAAAGGGTCAACAACTCAAACTTTGCTAAATCATATAGACGTTATTATTCACAATAAAGACAAAGATTATGTTAATTTATTTGTTAGAAGATCATTTGCCAAACACCTTTGGGAATGGATGGAAGATAGCTCTTCAAGATTATAAAAATTAATCTTTACGCCTATAATCCCACGGCATTTCAAATTTACCTTGCCAAATCCCTAATTTATTATTTTTGGCATTAATTTCATCAGAAACATATTTTTTAGAATACTTTCTGTATGCTACTGCATAACCATTTGAAACCATCCAAGAATTTAAATTTATGTTTCTTTTAAAACACTCGCCTATTAACCTTTTATACCTATCAACATCCAAAATATTACAATTTAATTTTTGTTTATTAATCTTTTTAATTAACTTTTGAGTAGATACTTCTCCACACATATAATCTTTAGTAAAAGACATAAAAGATATTGTTAAATAAGTTTTTTTACATTTTTGTTTTTTTTCAGGTGCATCAATACCGTATAATCTAATTTTTTTTGAATTGATCTTAATTGTATCTCCATCAACAACTTTAGCAAAACCTGATATTTTATTTATATTTTCAGATCTTACATCGTTATAAGTAAGTATAAAAAATATAGATGAAATAATTATCAAAATTACCAATTTCTTTTTTGTATAAAACATTAACCAGTAGTTAATTTATTGTTAATATAATATTTAACATAAAAGAATAGTAAGATTGATATTAACCATTGCAATATCGCCCAGATATAAAAGAAAGTTTTAAAGTCTGCATCAATAGAACGTGCTATATAATAAGACAAAAATGGAACCAAAACGTTCCTTAATATATTGTTAATCATTGCTTTCTCAGATTTTTTTAAAGCCATAAAGAAACCATTTGATAGAAAAAAAATTGGGTATGCTGGTAAGATAAATGCAGAAATTTTTAAATACATTGACCCATATTCAATAACTTCCGTGTTAGATGAGAAAAATTTTGGCATTAAATCTGCAGTTACAAACACCAATACTCCAGACGCTAACATTATAATCAAGCCATATTTTACTGATGTAAAATAAGATTGCTTTACTCTATCATAATATTTCGCACCTATATTCTGTGCAATAATTGATATTATTGCTGTATTTATCCCTAATACAGGCAGTAAAACAACCTGCTCTATCCTTGTTGCTGCTCCATAACCAGCTACAGCATATTCTCCTGTAAATGCAACATAAGTAAATACAATCGTTGCAGCAATTGAATACCCAAGAATAGCTATTGTGATTGGCATTGATTGGAAGAAAATGTTTTTAATGTAGAAAAATTTAATCTTAAAATTTTGAATAGTGATCTCTTTAATACGTTTATTTTTTAACAATTTAATTAAAACGATTATTAGAGAAAGAAATTGGGCAATCAAAGTTGCATAACCTATACCCGCAACACCAAAAGCTGGGATAAATAAAAATCCAAATATAAATATTGGATTTAATATAATGTTTAAAAAAAAAGATAATATAAGAGCATTTCTATATGTGACTGTATCTCCCTCAGCATGAAGAAATGAGTTTAAAGCAACAACTAGAATAAAGAGAATAGTTCCATAAAATATTACATTAGTATACTCAAGGCCAAGAGTAATTACCTCTCTTGATGAATTCATAGTTAAAAATAATTTTTCAGAGAAACTAAAACCGATTATTGATACAATTATTGAAATTATTACTGAATAAAGAATGATATTTGTAAAATAACCTGATACATTTTTTTCGTTTTTTTCCCCAATACTACTTCCAATTAATGAAGTGCCTGCAACAGTGACACCAATAGATGTAGCAATAATTAGAAAGTAGATTGGAAAGGATTTACTTAAAGCAGATAAAGCTTCAGGAGAAATTTTCCCAGCATAAAAAGTATCAACTAAAGTGTATAATGTTTGAAATAATGTTCCAACACTTGCTGGTATTGCAAGTTTTTTTATAAGCTGGGAGACGTCATCTTTTAATAAATTCATTTCTTTAAACTAAAAATATTTTAATATTCTTTTTGAAAGATATGACTTTTTCCAGTTTTTTTGGCAAGGTTAATTTGTTTTTGTCTCATTCTAAATCTCGATTTTTGATCATTTGTTAAATTATCGTGACAATTTGGACAAGAAACACCTTCTTCATATTTTTTAGATTTTTTATCTTTTAAAGAAATAGGTTTTCTACAACCACTACACATTGAGTAAGAACCTATTTTCAAACCATGCTTTAAACTAATTCTGTTGTCAAAGACGAAGCACTCACCTTTCCATAAACTTTTTTTTGGGTCTGTTTTTTTTAAATAGTTTAAAATACCACCCTTTAGTTGGTAGACATTATTGTAGCCTTTATTTTCCAAAAAGACTGATGCTTTTTCACACCTAATACCTCCAGTACAAAACATAGCAATAGGTTGATTTTTTTTTAATTTTTTAAGATATTTTGGAAAATCTCGAAAATTATCTACATCTGGATTAATTGAACCTTTAAAAGTTCCAACTTTATATTCAAAAGGTTTTCTTGCATCAATTAAAACTGTTTTTTTATCTTTAATTAATGAGTTCCACTTTTGAGGGTTAACATGACTATCTTTTTTTTTAATTCTCTTTTTCAAACTTAAATTCATTGGAACCACTTCTTCTTTAATTTTTACTTTTGGTTTATGAAACGGCTGAAAAGTGCTTTTTGAATTATTAATGCTATCAAATTTTTCAAATTTAAATAATTTGTGTAAATAATCTTTAATCAATTTAATATCTTTATTCTTTCCAGAAATTGTTCCATTTAACCCTTCATTGGAAATGATAATTGTTCCACGTATGTTTTTATTTAATAATTGATTTTGAAGTATTTTTTGATTTTTCTTTAAATAAGAAATTTTAATAAACTTATAAAATCCAAAAACATCAAACATTATAATTTTCTACAAACTGTCATACCATCACCTAATGGGACTATAATTTTTTCAACTCTTTTATCTTTAGAAACGTAATTATTAAAATCTTTAATAGTTAAAGTGATTTTATCATCACTATTTTCATCAACAACTTGACCATACCATAGAACATTATCAATTATCATTAAGCCATTTTTCTTTAATAATATTAAAGATTTTTCATAATATTCTTTATAATTTTTCTTATCAGCATCAACAAAGATTAAATCAAAATCGTTTTCTTTTATTTCGCTCAAACTTTCTAAAGCAGGTTTAATTATTGTTTTAATTTTATGACCTTGTTTTGCTTTTTCAAAAAATTTTATTGCAATTTCGTTAGTTTCTTGATTTTTGTCCAAAGCAATAATTCTACCATCTTCTGGTAAAGCAAGAGACATTGACAAAGCACTTAAGCCCGTAAAAGTTCCAATCTCTAGTATTTTTCTAACATTAGATGTTTTTACTATTAAGTGTAAAAATTGAGATTGTGAGATAGATATTTGCATCCTTTTAATGTCTCCCAGAGACTCATTATAAGAAATAATTTCTTTTTGAACTGAATGAAGATCTAGTCCATTATTTAAAATATACTCTTGAATTTTGTTGCTAATTTTTAGGTCTGAGCCCATAAACCTAAAGCTTTTTCTTTAAAATCTCATTTACTAACTGAGGGTTAGCTTTTCCACCTGATACTTTCATTACTTGTCCAACAAAGAAGCCAAATAATTTAACTTTACCAGATTTATATTCAGTAGCTTTATCTCTATTGCTATCAATTACTTTATCAATTAAAGCCTCTAAAGCTTTTGGATCGCTTTCTTGTTTTAAACCTTTTTCTTCAACAATTTTTTTAGGATCCTTGTCCCCTTCCATCATTTGTTCAAAAACAGTTTTTGCAATTTTTCCAGAAATTGTGCCATCCTTAATTAAATTAATTAATTTTGATAAATTACCAGCACTAATTGGACTATCGGTTATTTCTAAATTTTTTTCATTAAGTGCAGCAAATAATTCACCTATGATCCAGTTTGTTGCTAATTTAACGTCTGATTTTTTAACAACATCTTCAAAATAATTTGAGGTTTCTATATCTGAAACCATGATATTAGCTTCATATGGAGTTAATTTAAATTGATCTATAAATCTCTTTTTCTTTTCATCAGGTAACTCTGGTATTTCTGATTGCAATTGATTTATGAATTCATCAGAAACTTCTAGTGGTAATAAATCAGGGTCTGGAAAATATCTATAATCATGAGCATCTTCTTTTGATCTCATGGATCTTGTTTCATTTTTTTTAGTATCAAAAAGTCTTGTTTCTTGATCAACAGATTGTCCATCTTCAATTAAATCAACTTGTCTATTTGCTTCATATTCAATTGCCATTTGCATGAATTTAATAGAATTAACGTTTTTAATTTCACATCTAGTACCAAAATCTTTTGTTCCTTTTTTTCTTACAGAAACATTAACATCTGCTCTCAAAGATCCTTCCTGCATATTACCATCACAAGTACCTAAATATCTCATTATTGATCTTAATTTCTTAATATAAGCATTAACTTCCTCTGGTGATCTTAAATCAGGTTTGCTAACAATTTCCATTAAAGCTACACCCGACCTATTTAAATCAACAAAGGTGTTTTTTGGATCTAAATCATGGATACTTTTACCCGCATCTTGTTCTAAGTGTAATCTTTCAATACCAACCTCTTTTTGACCATCCGGCATATCCAAAATAACTTTACCTTCACCAACTATTGGGTCTTTAAATTGAGAGATTTGGTATCCTTGTGGTAAATCAGCATAAAAATAATTTTTTCTATCGAATACTGATCTTTTGTTAATTTTAGCTTTTAATCCTATTCCAGTTTTAATTGCTTGCTTAACACAAAATTCATTAATCACTGGAAGCATTCCAGGAAAAGCAGCATCTACTAAACTTACCTGTGTGTTTGGTTCAGCGCCAAATTTAGTAGCTGACGTAGAAAATAACTTCGATTGGGAAAGTACTTGAGCATGAACCTCTAAACCAATGACAACTTCGTATTGATTGTCATTTCTATTAATTAAATATTCTGACTTTTCTTTACTCACTTAATCCACCAATCATTAATTTTATTTTTAAAATTAATTTTTTCTTCCATTGCATAAGCAATATTTAAGATATTTTGTTCATCAAATGCTTTTCCAATAATTTGTAAACCTAAAGGGTAACCTTTGCTATCATGACCAGCTGGAATAGAAATTCCTGGTAAACCTGCTAAATTTACAGGAACAGTAAAAATATCGTTTAAGTACATTGAAACTGGGTCATTTGTTTTTTCACCAATTTTAAAAGCAGAACTTGGCGTTGATGGAGTTAATATTGCATCTACTTTTTTGTACGCTTCATCAAAATCATTTTTAATTAGTTTTCTAACTTTTTGAGCTTTCAAATAATATGCATCGTAATAACCTGAAGATAAAACATATGTGCCTATCATTATTCTTCTTTGAACTTCGGCTCCAAATCCCTCTGATCTAGTTTTTTCATACATATCAATAAGATTTTCTCCATCAGCTCTAAAGCCATATTTAACACCATCATATCTTGCAAGATTAGAAGATGCTTCAGCTGGTGCCACTATATAGTAAGTTGGTAAAGCATAATTTGTGTGTGGAAGAGAAATATCAATTATTTCCGCACCACAATCTTTAGCATACTCAATACCTTTCTTCCAAAGATCATCAATTTCTTTTGGCATTCCATCAACTCTATATTCTTTTGGTATACCTATTTTTTTTCCTTTAATGTCTTTTGTTAATTCTTTGCTGTACTGGTTTCTTTTAAAATCAACAGAAGTTGAGTCTTTTTGATCGTATGAGCTAATTACCTCTTGCAACAAAGCACAATCTTGAACATTTTGAGCCATTGGACCAGCTTGATCAAGAGAAGATGCAAAAGCAACTATTCCGTATCTTGAACAACTACCATAAGTTGGTTTCAAACCCACTGTACCTGTAAATGACGCCGGTTGTCTAATAGATCCACCTGTATCAGTTCCAATTGTAATTGGAGTTAATTGTGCTGCTACAGCAGAAGATGAACCACCAGATGAACCACCTGGAACTAAATTTTTATCAATCGGATTTTGAACATTACCAAAAAAACTTGTTTCATTTGATGATCCCATTGCAAATTCATCACAATTTAATTTACCAATAAGAATTGCTCCCTCATTCCAGATATTCTGAGTAACAGTAGATTCATAAGTAGGTACAAAATTGTTTAATATTTTGCTACCAGCTGTTGTCCTTACATTAGCTGTACAAAATAAATCTTTTACAGCCATTGGTATTCCTGGTAATTTTAAATCCAATTTTGGGTTGTCATCAAATTTTTTAGCTTTATCTAAAGCATTACTAAAATCTTCAGTAATATAAGTGTTTAATTTTTTTGATTTTTCTGATCTATCTACAAAAGCTTGGGTAATTTCTGAAGAAGAAAGTTTTTTTTCTTTAATATTATTAACTAATTCAGAAAGTGTTTGCTTGGTTATATCAGACATTATTCAATAACTTTTGGTACAACAAAATAATCTTCATTATCTTTTGGAGAATTTTTTATTATTTGTTCCCTTAAATTTTTACTTTTAACTTCATCAGGTCTCAATTTTAAAGTCGTTTCAGCCACTGATGTAAGTGGTTCAACATTTTCAGTTTTAAGTTCATTGAGTTTTTCAATAAAATCAAAAATTGAATTCAAATCACTAGCAAGTTTTTCAGCTTTTTTTTCATCTACTGAAATTCTTGATAATTTAGATATATGCTTTATGGTTTTAAGATCGATGCTCATATGATATTTAAATATGACGCAAACTATCACTATAGTTTAAAATATACAACATGATCACAATAGAAGAATTTAAAAAAAAACAGTCAGAAAAATGTCGTTTGATAGGTTTAGATTTGGGCTCAAAAAGAATTGGTGTATCAATTTGTGACGAAAAGCAATTAATTGCTACCCCTTATAAAACTATACATAAATCAAAAAATAATGAATTAATTGAAGAGTTAAAAAACATTATTAAAGAGAATGACATCAAGGCAATTATCATTGGTTATCCTTTAAATATGGATGGATCTTCAGGCTCTTCAGCACAGTCAGTCAATGATGTATCTAAAAATATAGATAAAGAGATAGATGTTGATGTATGTCTCTGGGATGAAAGGCTATCAACTGTTGGGGCTTTTAATTTATCAAGCCAATTAGATGTTAATGTATCTAAAAGAGAAAAGAATATAGATCAGAACGCAGCAGCTTTTATTCTTCAGGGAGCCATAGACTATCTAAA
The DNA here is from genome assembly GCF_052047875.1 of Candidatus Pelagibacter sp. HIMB1521. Classification (NCBI taxonomy): domain Bacteria; kingdom Pseudomonadati; phylum Pseudomonadota; class Alphaproteobacteria; order Candidatus Pelagibacterales; family Candidatus Pelagibacteraceae; genus Candidatus Pelagibacter; species Candidatus Pelagibacter sp. HIMB1521. The sequence continues at coordinate 33,053 of NZ_JBNAIZ010000011.1, forward strand.
TAATTAATCCTTGCCATTCAATGACTTTATAGTTATAGAGTTAATTTTAATGGCAAAAAACATCAAAGCTATTAAAATTTCTCAAAAACATTTGTTAGGTATCCAAGATCTATCAGTTAGTGATATTAACTACATTTTAGATGAATCTGAAACTTTTATTAAATTAAATCAGAGCAAGAACAAGAAAATTGATGTTCTTAGAGGCAAAACTCAAATTAATCTATTTTTTGAACCATCAACAAGAACACAAAGTTCATTTGAGTTAGCTGGAAAAAGACTCGGTGCTGATGTGATGTCAATGAATATGAATAATTCAGCAATTAAAAAAGGTGAAACTTTAATTGATACAGCAATGACTCTGAATGCAATGCACCCTGATATTATTGTAATAAGACATCAAGATTCTGGGGCATGCAATTTATTATCTCAGAAAGTAAATTGTGTAGTATTAAATGCAGGTGATGGAAGGCGTGAGCACCCTACTCAAGCATTACTGGATGCTTTAACAATAAGAAATAGAAAGAAAAAAATTGAAGGATTAAAAATTGCTATATGTGGAGATATTCTTCACTCCAGGGTCGCAAGATCAAATATTTATTTACTAACAATGCTAGGTGCTGAAGTAAATATTGTTGCCCCAACAAATTTAATGCCAAAAGAAATTGAAAAGTTTGGTGTTAATACTTTTACCGATATGAAAAAAGGATTGAAAGATTGTGACATTGTAATGATGCTAAGATTACAAAATGAGAGAATGACAAGTTCTTATTTGTCATCAAATAGAGAGTATTATGAATATTACGGTTTAACACCTGATAAATTAGATCATGCTAAACCTGATGCATTAATAATGCATCCTGGCCCAATGAATAGAGGTATCGAAATAGATACTAGATTGGCAGACGATATAAATAAAAGTGTAATCAAAGAGCAAGTTGAACTTGGAGTTGCTGTAAGGATGGCCTGTTTAAAAATATTTTGTGAATAAATGAAAAAACAATACTTTATTAACGCAAATATAATTGATCCTCAAAATTCAATTAATGAAAATGGAGGACTTATTGTTGGAGAAGAAGGTAAAATTGAAGCAATAGGAAAAAAAGTAAATACAAATAATTTACCGTCCAGAGAAAAACCAATTGATTTAAAAGGAAAATATATATTCCCTGGTTTAGTCGACATGAGAGTATTTGTTGGAGAACCTGGTTATGAATATAAAGAAAATTTTAGAACTTTAAGTAATGCAGCTCTATCTGGAGGAGTAACATCTGTAGTAACAATGCCTAATACAGATCCTGTAATTGATAATGTTTCAATTGTAGATTTTTTAAAACGAAGAGGACGAGATAAATCTAAGATTAATATATTTCCATGTGCTTCTCTAACACAAAATGTAGAGGGAACTAATATGACAGAGTTTGGATTATTAGCTAATAAAGGAATTGTAGCTTTTACAGATGGTGTAAAAACAATTCAAAATACTAGATTAATGTCAAGAATAATGAATTCAGCAAAGGATTTAGGGTGCCTAATAATGCAACATGCTGAGGATTATGAGCTAGCAAAAAACGGTATGATAAATTCAGGTATAATTGCTACTAAACTTGGATTGTCAAGCATACCAGATGTGGCTGAGAGAATAATTATTGAGAGAGATTTAACATTGTTAGAAAAAGTAAAGTGTCGATATCACATATCTCAACTATCATCAGGGAAATCAGTAGAAATCATTAAACAAAGGAAAAATGATATTAAATTTTCTTGTGGAGTTTCAATAAATAACCTTTCCTTAAATGAAAATGATATTGGAGATTTTAAAACATTTTTAAAATTATCTCCGCCACTAAGAAAAGAAGAAGATAGATTGGCTTTAGTCCAAGGATTAAAAGATAAAACAATTGATGTCATTGTTTCAGATCATAAACCTGAAGATGAAGAATCAAAACGATTGACATTTTCGCAAGCAGCAACAGGTGCTTCTGGTATTGAAACTTTATTGTCTTTAAGTTTAGAACTATTTCATAATGGATCTGTAAAACTTGAAACAATAATCCAGGCACTAACATCCAATCCAGCTAAAATTTTAAATATAAATAAAGGAAATCTTTCAATTGGTAATGATGCTGACTTTTGTATAGTTGATATAAATAAACCTTGGATTGTAAAAAAAGAAAATTTAATTTCTAAATCCAAAAATACGTCTATTGAGGACAAAAAACTTCAAGGAAAAGTAACCAATACATTTGTAAAAGGTAAAGAATTATTTAAGATATAAAAATGGAATTATTAACAATAGGTATTATCTCATACCTAATGGGTTCTATACCTTTTGGGTTAATATTAACTAAAATTTTTTTAAAAAAAGATATCCGAGATATTGGTTCAGGTAACATTGGTGCAACAAATGCTCTAAGAACAGGAAATAAATTTATTGGTTATTCAACTTTAATACTTGATATAGTTAAAGCAGTTATTCCAGTTTTATATGTAAAGGTAAATTTTCCTGATCTGATTTATGTATCAGCTTTATGTGCTTTTCTGGGTCATGTTTTTCCAGTTTGGTTAAAGTTTAAAGGTGGGAAGGGAGTAGCAACTTATGTTGGTATATTATGCAGTATGAATATAATGTTTGGAATAGTTTTTGGAATTTGTTGGCTAGTAACTTTTTTTATTTCTAAATTTTCATCATTAGCATCACTGATTGGATCATTCTCAGTTCCTATTTATTTATTACTTTTTGATTCAATGGAAAATGAATTATTTTTTGGAATTATGTTTATTTTAATTTTCTATACTCATAGAGAAAATATTAAACGACTGATAAATAAAGAAGAAAACAAGACTAAAATTTATTAATTTGACTATCAAAGACTTTTAAGTAGTTTGTTAAATTATGAATCTAGTCATAGTTGAAAGTCCTGCAAAAGCTAAAACTATAAACAAATATCTTGGAGATGATTATACTGTTTTAGCAAGTTATGGACATATAAGAGATTTACCATCAAAAAATGGATCGGTTGATCCTGATCACGATTTTAAAATGGAATGGGAAGTTGATAGTTTTTCAAAAAAATATTTAAAAGAAATAACTGATGTTGCAAAAGAATCCTCTAAAATAATACTTGCAACAGACCCTGACCGTGAAGGTGAAGCTATAGCATGGCATGTTAAAGAATATCTTGATGAAAAAAAACTTTTAAAAGATAAAGAAATTGAAAGAGTTGTTTTTAATGAGATAACAAAAAAAGCCGTAATTCATGGTATTGAAAATCCACGACAAATCGAACCTTTATTAGTGGATGCTTATATGGCAAGAAGAGCTCTTGATTACTTGGTTGGTTTTAACATTTCTCCAATACTTTGGACTAAACTACCTGGGTCAAAATCAGCTGGAAGAGTTCAGTCTGTAGCTTTAAAATTAATCACTGAAAGAGAGCATGAAATAGAATTATTTAATCCTGAGGAATTTTGGACACTTACTCTTAAATTCGGAGATGATAATAAAAACACTATTACTGCAAGCATCTCACAATTAAATGGTAACAAAATAGAAAAATTTACTTTTAGAGACAAGAATAGCATTGAAAAAGCAATCAAAGAAATAAAAGAGAAAAAATTTCAAATAACAGATATTTCATCAAAAGTTGTAAAAAGAAACCCCTCTGGTCCATTTACAACCTCAACATTACAACAAGTTGCATCTAGTAGATTAGGTTTTGGAGCTTCAAGAACAATGCAAATTGCACAAAAATTATATCAAGGTGTTGAGATTGATGGAGATACTGTTGGATTGATTACTTATATGAGAACTGATGGAACTAACTTATCAGCTGATGCAGTAAATGATTTTAGAAATTTTATTAAAAGTGAGTATGGTAATGAATATTTGCCTGCATCTGCAAATAATTATTCCGGTAAAAAAGCTAAGAACGCACAAGAAGCCCATGAAGCTATTAGGCCGACAGATATAAATAGAACACCAGACACTTTAAAAAAATATTTAAGCAATGATCAACAAAAACTATACAATTTAATTTGGTCCAGAGCTTTGTCCTCACAAATGGAAGTTGCCCAATTTGATAGAAATACCATAACAATAGAATCTGAAGATAATCAAATAATATGTAAGGCAAGTGGCTCTGTACTTAAATTTGATGGTTTTTTAAAAGTTTACTCAAATACAAGTAAAGATGATGATGAAGAAATTTTACCAGAAATGTCTAAAGGGCCAATTAATATTGAAGCATTAATGGATGAACAACATTTTACACAGCCACCTCCAAGATATTCTGAAGCAAGTTTAGTAAAAAAATTAGAAGAATTGGGAATCGGTAGACCTTCTACTTATGCAAGTATAATTTCCACAATAGCTAATCGAGGTTATGCAGAAATAGTAAATAAAAGGTTTTTTCCAACAGATCGTGGCAAACTTATCTCTGCCTTTTTAGAAAAATTGTTTTCTAAATATGTTGATTATAACTTTACTGCAGGTTTGGAAGATCAATTAGATGAAATTACATCTGGTAAAGAAAGCTGGATAAAAGTTTTAGAGATGTTTTGGAAAGATTTTAATAATAACGTTTCTGAGGTTAAAGAGAAAAGAACTAGAGAAGTTTTAGATCTTTTAAATGAAAGTTTAGGTGCTTTAATTTTTGATACTGATAAAGATGGAAATATTGTTCGAAAGTGCCAGCTGTGTGATACAGGTTCACTAAGTCTTAAAAATAGTTTTAGAGGTGGAGCTTTTATTGGATGTTCAAATTATCCAGAGTGTAAATTCACTAGACCCTTGTCTAAAGCAAAAGCAGCAGCTCAATCGCAGTTAGCAGAACCTAAATTTTTAGGAAAACATGAAAATGGTAATGATATATATTTGAAAAATGGAAGGTTTGGCCCCTATCTGCAATATGAAAAACTTAAGGAAGAGGAATTAGAGGAGCCAAAAACTAAAAAAAAGAAAAAAACCAAAAAATCTAAACCAGATGTTAATGAATTAATTAAAAATGTTTCTATACCAAAAGGTTTAGAGTTAGAAAGTATAGACTTAGAAAAAGCTCAGTTTTTATGTTCTCTACCAAAATCAATTGGGGTTAATCCTGATAATCAAAAAGAAATCATTTTAAATACCGGAAGATTTGGTCCTTATTTAAAATGTGAAAATAAATCTGCTAGAATAGAGAATATTGATGAAATTTTCTCTATAGGATTAAATCGTGCAATTACTCTTATTGCTGAAGCGAAACCAGGAAGAATGTCTTCTTCAATTATTAAGGATTTAGGAGAACACCCAGAAGATAAAAAACCAGTTAGAGTTATGAAGGGACAATATGGTCCTTATATTAAATATAAATCTTTAAATGCAACAATACCTGAAGAAAAAGATCCAACAGAGCTTACAATGGAAGAAGCTTTAATCTTAATTGAAAAAAGAAGAGAATACGACAAAAACAAAAAAGGCAAAAATAAAAAGAAAAAATGAAAAAATTATTTATTATTTTCATTGTTTTTTATTTCAAAAGTACCTTTTCATTTGCAGAAGAAAATAAATGTAATGAATTTAAAAAATTATCAAAAGAGTACATAGAATGTAATGCAAAAAAATTAAAAGAAGTGAGTTCAAAAAAAGCTAAAGAATTAAAGGATGGAACATCAAAAAAAACTCAAGAACTAAAAGAAGGGACATCTAAAAAAGCCAAAGAACTGAAAGAAAATCTTGTGGAAATTGGAGATAAAGTTAAAAATAAGATTAAAGAAAAAGAATAATTAATGAATTTTGATAAAAAAATAGAAGAATTAAAAATAGAACTTCCAGAGGCGAAGCCTCCTGTTGGATCTTATGTAGCAACAAAAAAATCTGGAAATTTACTTTTTATTTCTGGTCAAATTTCGATTAATGAAAATGGAGAATTAATTAAGGGAAAAGTTGGAAAAGATTTAAGTACAGAACAAGGTTATGAAGCTGCAAAAAGATGTGGATTAAGTTTAGTTGCTCAAGCAAAAGCTGCTTGTGATGGAGATTTGTCTAAAATAAAATCATGTATCAAATTAACTGGATTTGTTAATTCAACAAATGACTTTACTGAACAACCAAAAGTAATTAATGGAGCTTCAGATTTAATTGCATCAATATTTGGAGATGCTGGCATGCACACAAGAGCTGCGGTAAGTACCAATAGTCTGCCACTTGGTGTTTCTGTAGAAGTTGATGCTATATTTGAATTAAATTAAACTATCTTCCAATACCAAAATATTTTATACCTAGTTTCTCTATTTTAGTTGGTGAGAATATATTTCTCATATCATAAATAATAAGTTTTTTATTCTTAGAAAGTTTTCTAAAATTAATTGATTTAAAATCATTCCATTCTGTATGAATAATTATAATGTCTGAACCAGAAATACAGTTTTGTATTGAATTAGCATATTCAACATTTTTTAGATTGTTGAATTCTTTTTTGGAACCAGTGGGATCATAATATTTAATCTTTGCTCCCTTTTTGGATAGATAAGGAATTATTTTTAAACTTGAGGAGTCTCTCATATCATCAGTGTTTGCTTTAAATGTAACTCCCAAAAATGAAACGTTTTTATTATTAAATTTTTTAATTATTGAATGAAGCCTTTTAAGTAATAAATCTGATCTATTCTGATTAGATTTAATAACACTTTTAATTACAGATAAATTAGATTTAAATTTATCAGCTGTAGATACAATAGCTTTGGTATCTTTTGGAAAACAAGAGCCTCCATATGCAGGACCCGCTCTTAAAAATCTACTTCCTATTCTGTTATCAAGTCCAATTCCTATTGATATGTCTTCAACATCGATACCTGTTTTTTCACATAAATTAGCAATTTCATTTATAAATGTAATTTTAGTTGCTAAAAAAGCATTAGAAGCATATTTAATTAACTCAGCGGCTCGTCTATTTGTAGAAACATATTTTGCACCTTTAGAAATTAATGGAGAATATAAATTTCTTAGTATTTTTTTTGATTTTTCTTCATTTGAACCAACCACAACTCTATCAGGATAAATAAAATCTCTAATTGCCTCACCTTCTCTTAAAAATTCAGGATTAGAAACGACTGAAAACAATTTTTTATTTACTTTTTTTGATATAATATTTTCCAGTTCATCACCTGTTGTAACAGGAACAGTTGACTTTGTTATAATTATTTTAAATTTATTAATTGATTTAGATATTTCTTTTCCAACTGAATAAACTTGAGAAAGGTCAGCACTGTTACTATTTTTTTTAGTTGGTGTTCCTACGCATATAAAAATTATGTCAGATTTTCTTACAGATTCTTTTAAATTTGTTGAAAAATTTAATCTATTATTCTTTAAATTTTTTTTGACTAATTCTTCTAAACCTGGCTCGTAAATTGGTATTTTGCCATTTTTTAAATTATTAATTTTATTATCATCTTTATCTACACAAATAACATCATTACCTAAATCTGAAAAACAAACGCCACTAACCAAACCAACGTAACCAGTACCTATCATACAAAGTTTCATAGTTTTCCTATTTCTTTATTAGAATTAATAAATCCTTGCATTGTGCCACAATCTAAATATTTACCTGAAAAATTATGAGCAATAAATTTTTCACCTTCTTTTATTAAAGTTTGAATAGCATCTGTTATATGTATTTCACCACTATTACCAGGTTTTTGCTTGGCTAATTTATTAAATATGGTTTTAGGAAGAATGTATCTTCCTATTACTGCTTTATTTGAAGGGGCATTTTTAATTGAAGGTTTTTCAACTACATCATCAATAAAATAATCATTTTTGGAAATTTTTTTATTTAAACTATAGATGCCCCATCTTGAAACTGTTTTAGAATTAACTTTCATACTAGCCATTACTGAAGATTTATGTTTATGATGTAGTTTAATCATATCTTTAGAGCAGTTTTTTTTTATTATCAAATCATCTGGTAGCAACATTAAAAAATATTTATCTTTAATATATTTTCTTGTTTTAAATACAGCGTCACCTGTTCCTTTTGGTATATTTTGATATACAAATTTTATTATTTTTTTATATTTTAATATTTTTTTATATTCATCAATTATTCTTGGATCTTTTTTCTTTTTTATAATTTTTTTGTAAAAATTATCACTGTAGAAATAATTTTTTATCATCTTTTTTTTATTTGATATGATGAAAATAACTTCATTAATTCCAGCCTCAATGCATTCATCTAAAATATATTCAATTCCTGGTTTTCCATTTATTGGGAGTAGTTCTTTTGCAAAAACACTTGTTAAAGGTAAAAGTCTAGTTCCTTGACCTGCTAGAGGAATAATTGCTTGTTTAATCATATAAATGTTTTACTTATCTAAATTTCTAATACAAATGAAAATTATATTAAATAATAATTCATTATTAAAAGCTTTAAGGCCATTTAATGATATTGGCTTTGTTCCCACAATGGGGAGTATACATGAGGGTCATTTATCACTTATAGAAAGATCAAATCGAACTTGCAAAAAGACAATAGTAAGTATTTTCGTTAACCCCAAACAATTTAACAATAAAAAAGATTTCAAGAATTATCCTACAAATATTAAAGAGGATATTAAAATTTTAAAAAAAACTAAAAAGGTAGATTTCTTATACATTCCAAAATTCAAAGATATCTACAATCATAATAAAAAATCAAACATAAAAATCGCAAATAAAGACAAAATTTTATGCGCTAAATATAGAAAAGGTCATTTTGAAGGAGTACTAGATGTAATGGGAAGATTAACTAGTTTAGTAAATCCAAAAAAAATATTTATGGGGAAAAAAGATTATCAACAATATTACTTAATAAAAAATTATCTGAAAAATAAATATAAAACTTCTATTATTCCATGCAAAACCATTAGAAATAAAAGCAAAATAGCGTTGTCTTCAAGAAATAATCATTTGGATTTAAATGGAATTAAAAAAGCAAGTTTTTTAAGTAAAAGTCTAATTAAATTAAAAAGGAATTTAGTAAATGGTAAACAAATAAAACAAAATTTAAGAATTCAAATGAAATATTTTGAGAAATTTTTAAAAATTAATATTGAATACTTAGAATTAAGATCAATTAAAAATCTTAAAATATCAAATACTATTAAAGGCTCACGTTTATTTGTTGCTTATTATATTGATAACGTAAGATTGATTGATAATTTTTAGAGAAAGTAAGCCCCAACACCTAAAAATGAGACAAAACCTATAACATCAGTAATGGTGGTAACAAAAACACTTGATGCAATTGCGGGATCAATATTCATTTTTTTTAAAGTAAAAGGAATAAGTATACCAAACAGTCCAGCTATAATCATAGTAAGTACCATTGATATTGAAATGATTATTGAAAGAATACTATCTTGAAACCAAATTTGAACTATTAAAGCACTTATGGCAGCAAATATAATTCCATTTAATATACCAATTGAAAATTCTTTAAAAACATTTGATGAAAAATTATTTTGAGTTAAGTCATTTGTAGCAATTGTTCTGACTGTAACAGCTAATGTTTGCATTCCTGCATTTCCACCCATTGAAGCAACAATTGGCATCAGGAAAGCAAGAACAACCATTTGTTCAATAGTTGCTCCAAACAAGCTAATACACCAAGTTGCTAAAAAGGCTGTAAATAAATTCAATAAAAGCCAATTAAATCTTCTTTTAGTTTTTGTAACAACACCATCGGTAATTTCCTCATCACCTACACCTGCAAGCCTCAATGCATCTTCTTCCGCCTCTTCTTTTAGGACTGTAAGAACATCATCGTTCATAATCATTCCTACCAATTTATTATTTTTATCAATTACGGCTGCTGAATTTAGATTATAATTTTCAAATAGATTAGCCACCTCTTCTTTGTCCATGTCAACAGGAACTAATAGTTGAGACTCTGACATGATACTTGCCATTTTTGTGTCTCTTGGTGAAGTAAGTACTCTTGATGATGGAACTGTTCCAATAGGTTTAAATTCTTCATTAACAATAAAAATTTCCAAAAATTCTTCGGGCAAATCTTTGTTTTCTCTTAAATAGTCAATTGTTTGACCTACAGACCAGTTGCTTGGTATAGCTGTAAACTCACGCTGCATAAGTCTAGCAGCAGTATCTTCTGGATAACTCAAACTTTCTAACAGAGCAAATCTGTCTTTAGGCGGTAATGAGCTTAATATAGTATTCTTGTCATCTTCAGGTACATTTTCTAAAATCGAAATAGCATCATCTGATTCTAAGTTGGTAAGAATAGTTACAATTGAATCTGAAGATAAATATTTAATTATTTCAGTTTGTATAGACTCATTTAATTCTACAAAAACCTCTGCATCAATATTAAAATTATTTAGTTTAATTAAACTTTCTCTATCGCTAATACTTAAGTGTTCAATTATGTCTGCTGCATCAGCAGGGTGCATTTCATTGAATGAGTCATTAATAAATTTTGCATCATTGTCAGCTATTTTAGAGGTAACAACTCTCAAATATTCTTTATTGAATTCAAAATTTACTTTTTTATCTTTAGTTTTTTTAATTAAAGACATAAATGTACCTATAATTTAGTTGTGCACTATTAATACATAATTAAAATATTACAAATTTTAAATGGATATAGAGATCAAAAAGTCAATAAAACCGGTAAATTATTTTGAGGCAATTGATTTATTAGAGTCTAGATTAAAAAATATTACAGCTAATAAAGAAAAAGAATTAATTTGGATTTTAGAGCATCCTGAAATTTTTACTGCAGGTACATCTTATAAAGAAAATGAAATTATTGATAAATCAATTGATCTGCTAAAGACAAACAGAGGTGGAAAAATTACTTATCATGGTCCGGGTCAATTAATTTGTTATTTTGTAATTGATCTAAGAGAAAAAAAAGACATTAGAAAATTTATTACAACTATTGAAAATACAATTATTCAAAGTTTAAAAAAATATAATATTGAAACATTTCCTGATAATGAAAATATTGGAATATGGTATAAAGACAAAAATGAAATTCAAAAAATTGCTGCAATAGGCATTAGAGTAAGAAAATGGATTGCATATCATGGATTTGCAATAAATGTGGATAACAACTTAGAAAATTATAAAAAAATAGTACCTTGTGGAATTTCCGATAAAGGTGTTACAAATTTAAAAAAAATTTCAAAACAAGATTACTCTAACTTGAATAATGAAATTATTGAAAATTTTATTTTAAATTTGAAAATCTAAGTCTTTTTGATTTAAGCAACTTTTTAAAATATTCTGGTAATAAAGCTGAATAAGTATACTTCATATCATTAATTTTAAATTTAATTTGATACGAGTGCAGCATAAGATTTTTATTTATACCTTTGTCTGACTTAGACAGTTTGTATTTCGTGTCACCAAATATAGGATTTCCGATTGCAAAAAGTTGTTTACGTAACTGATGTTTTCTTCCAGTTATTGGTTTTAACTCCAATAAAGATGCTTCAGAATTTTTATCTATTACCTTGAATATAGTTTTTGCTTTTTCTACTAACTTTTTATCTCCATCATATCTTATTAAGTCATCATCCCAAACGCCTGTGTTTTTATTTATTTCTCCTTGGCATATGGCAAGATAAGTTTTATGTACTTTTCTTAATCTAAATAATGACGTTAGTAACTGTGCGCTCTCTCTATTTTTCGCCATTATAAATACACCAGATGTATCTTTGTCTAATCTATGAACAGAATAAGGTTTTGTTCCTTTAAAAATTTCACTCTTAGCAAAAATATCAACTAAGTTTTTTTTAGATTTTGTACCACCCTGTACTGATATTCCAGATGCTTTATTTAATACAACAAAATTATCGTTATCATCAATTATTTGATCTTCGTTTGATTTTATTATTTCTTTAGTTGGTAAAAATTTTATTTTTTTTTGTTCTACCCTTTCTTTAAATTCAATATTAAATATATTTATCTGATCTCCTTTTTTTATTTTGTGAGAACTTTTAACTTTTTTTTTATTAATTTTAATTTTTCCTGTCCTAAGATATTTTTCAATTAAACCTTGAGGTATTTTTCCAATATTTAATCTCATCCATCTATCAATACGCATATCATTACACGTCGAATCAACGATGTATGACTTGTTCATGACTTAAGATTTAAGCTGTAGCTTGTTTATTTTCTTCTGTTTTTGGAGCTTCTTTTGACGTATCTTTTTTCTTCTTATCTACTCTTTTGGCTTCAACATCTCTATCTACAAATTCTATAATTGCCATCGGAGCATTATCACCATATCTAAAACCCGCTTTAATAATTCTAGTATAGCCACCTTTTCTATTTGAATATCTTTTAGAAAGTGTTTTTTTTACTTTATTAGCCGATTTAATATCTTGGAGTTGAGACACGAGCATCTTAGTTGTTTGCAATGTATCTTTTTTACCTAAAGTAATAATTTTATCAGCTTGAGGTCTTAAAAACTTAGCTTTTGGCAATGTAGTTTTAATCTGTTCATATTTTATTAAAGAATTTAACATATTCTTTAACAGGGCTTTTCTATGCTCAGAAGTTCTATTTAACTTTTTGTTGGCTAAGCCGTGTCTCATTAAATTGCTTCCTCTAATTTTTTAGACATTTCTGCAATATTATCTGGTGGCCAGTTAGGTATTTCCATACCTAAATACAGAGACATTCCAGTTAACACTTCTTTAATCTCATTTAAAGATTTTCTACCAAAATTTGGTGTTCTTAACATTTCACCCTCAGATTTTTGAACTAAATCTCCGATATAAATTATGTTGTCGTTTTTTAAACAATTCATTGATCTAACAGATAACTCTAGTTCATCAACTTTTCTTAATAAATTCTTGTTAAACTCAGGTTCAGATGAAACTTCTTTTATTGGAGCTTCAACTGGCTCATCAAAATTAACAAACATTTTCAGCTGGTCTTGAAAAATCCTTGCAGAATACGCTACAGCATCTTCTGCAGAAATTGATCCATTAGTTTCTACTTCCATTGTTAATTTATCATAATCAAGAGCTTTACCTTCTCTTGCTGTGCTAACAGAATAAGAAACTTTTTTTACTGGACTATACAAAGAGTCAATGGCAATTAAACCTAGCGGTGGCTCCTCTGGTTTATTTAGCTCAGCTGGAACATAACCTTTTCCAGTGTTTACATTCATTTCCATGTGAAAAGTAGTGTTTTCATCTAAGTTACAAATTACTAACTCAGGATTTAATATTTCTACATCCGTCACAGGAGCAATGTCTGAAGCTTTTATTTCACCCGGACCTTTTGCGTCTAAAACTAATTTTTTTGTACCTTCAGAATTACATTTTAAAGCTAGTGATTTAACATTTAATACTATGTCCGTTACATCTTCTCTTACACCTTTAATTGATGTAAATTCATGTAGAACACCATCTATTTGTATCGAAGTAACTGCAGCTCCTCTGATTGAAGAAAGCAAAATTCTTCTTAAGGAGTTTCCTAAAGTTAATCCGTAACCTTTTTCTAAAGGCTCAGCTATAATCTTAGCATGTGTTAAGTCATCACTAATTTGAACATCTAATTTAGATGGTTTAATCAAAGATTTCCAATTTTTAACATTAACGTTTTCTACTTCCATTAAACTCTCCTTTTTTTTGGTGGTCTAGTTCCGTTATGAGGCATCGGTGTTGTGTCTTTAATTGACAAAATTTTAAAACCTCTTGCTTGTAAAGCTCTTAATGCTGTTTCTCTTCCTGAACCAGGCCCTTTTACTTCAACAGATAAAGTTTTCATTCCATACTCTAATGCTTTTGATGCTGCGGAGTCCGCTGCTATTTGAGCTGCATAAGGTGTAGATTTTCTTGATCCTTTAAATCCTTTCTGTCCAGCAGATGCCCAGGATATTACATTTCCATTTGTATCAGCAATTGAAATTATTGTGTTATTAAATGTTGACTGCACATAAGCAATTCCATTTAAAATATTCTTTTTAATCTTTTTCTTTTTTGAATAAGAGCTCTTTGCACTTTTTTTAGAAGATTTTTCTACCTTCTGATCTTTATTGTCAGTTTTTTCTGTTTTTGCCATTATTATTTTTTAGTTGGTGTTAATTTCTTCCCTGCAATAGCGATTGCTTTTCCTTTTCTTGTTCTTGCATTACATCTTGTTCTTTGACCTCTTACAGGTAATTTTTTTCTATGTCTTGTTCCTCTGTAACATGCAAGATCTATCAATCTTTTAATACTTAAAGAATAATCTCTTCTAAGATCTCCTTCGACTTTAAAATTTTGATCGATATATTCTCTTATTTTTAAAATTTCATCATCAGTTAACTCATTCACTCTTTTGGCTCTTGGAATTTCTAGAGAAGAACAAATTTGTTGTGAGAATTTATCTCCAATTCCATAAATATATGTCAGTCCAATGTGGACAAGTTTATTTTGTGGAATGTTTATACCTGCGATACGAGCCATAATTTTTGTGATAAATTGTGCCTTTTATATAAGAAGATTAATCAAAGTCAACGTCTTAAACATTTATAAAAGTGTCTATTTTCCTTGTTATTTCGTCTATTTCTAAGCTTCCATCAATTTCCTTAAATTTAGGATTCTCTGAGTAGTAATTAAGCACTGGCTCTGTTGTGTTCATGTATGTATCAAAACGTTTTAGAATAGTACTTGTTTCATCGTCTGATCTATTTTCAATAATTTTTCTTTTCTCTAGTCTTTTTACCACTGTATCTTTATCAACTTTAAGATACAAAATTAAATCTATTTTTTGATTTGATGCCTCGAGTAAGATATCTAAATTTTTAGCTTGGCTCAAAGATCTAGGGTATCCATCAAATATTAATCTATTTTTTTTTTGAGGGTCAGATACTAAATTTTCAATAAGTTTATTTACAATTTCATCACTTACAAATTTACCATTTTTCATGTCATTAGTTATTGTCTTACCAATGTCTGAATTTTTATATATTTCTTCTCTTAAAAGTTCACCAGTTGAGATTTGAAAGGAATTTAATTTCTTTACTAAATATTTAGCTTGAGTACCTTTACCAGCACCAGGCGGTCCAAACAAAACTATATTCACTTACTTTCCAAATTTGGTTTTCTTAATTAATTGTTCGTATTGAGAACTCATTAATCTTGTTTGAATTTGAGTTACAGTATCAATGGCTACAACAACAACAATAAGAATAGATGCACCACCCAAATAAAAAGGAATTGGGTAATTAGCTATTAAAAATTCTGGCATTAAACATACAAGTGTCAAATATAGAGCACCTATTGTAGTAAGTTTAGTTAAAATATTTTCAATATATAATGCTGTACTTTCACCAGGTCTAATTCCTGGTACAAAGCCACCATATTTTCTTAAGTTTTCTGCAGTTTCAGTTGGGTTAAATGTAATTGAAGTATAGAAAAATGTGAAAAATATTATACCAGATGCATATAGCAACATGTACAAAGGCTGACCTTGAGTGAAATAAGAACTTAAATTTAAAAAAGTTTCATTGTTCGAAAAAGAAAAATTAGAAAAAGTAACTGGTAACAATAATAAAGCAGAGGCAAAAATTGCTGGTATTACTCCTGCTTGATTAATTTTCAGTGGCAAATGAGAAGACTCTCCACCGTACATTTTGTTTCCCATTTGTCTTTTAGGATAATTGATAAGAATTTTTCTTAAAGCTCTCTCCATAAAAACAACAAATAAAATAGTTAATATTAAAAGAACAAAAATTGCTAAGATCATGAAAGTTGATACGGCACCTGTTCTACCTAATTCAAAAGTTGTAACTAAAGCTCTAGGTATTTCAGCAACGATACCTGCAAAAATAATTAAAGAAATTCCATTTCCAATTCCTCTTTGAGTGATTTGTTCTCCTAACCACATAAGAAAAATTGTACCAGCAACGATAGTTGTTACTGTTGTAATTTTAAAAAATGCTCCTGGATTAATTACTAAATCGGCAGAAGACTCTAAACCTACCGATAAACCATAACCTTGAACTGTAGCGAGTAGAACTGTTCCATATCTTGTAATTTGAGTAATCTTTGCTCTGCCAGTTTCTCCCTGAGCCTTTAAATTCTTAAAATAATCAGAAACCCCTGTTAACAACTGAACTATAATAGCTGATGATATGTATGGCATTATACCAAGAGCAAAAATTGCCATTCTACTGACGGCACCGCCAGCAAAAACATTGAACATGCCAAGTAACCCTTTTTGATTACCGTCCATCATGATTTTTAATTGTTCTGGGTCAATTCCTGGTAAAGGAACAAACGTACCAAATCTATATACCGCAAGGATTGCTATGGTAAAAATTATTCTATTTCTTAGATCATTTGTTGAAGATGATGCGCTCATTTAAACAAATTATTTTTTTAATTGAATAGATCCACCAATTTTTTCTAGTTTTTCTATTGCTGATTTTGATGCCAAGTCAGCCTCAATATTAATTTTATCTTTTAACTCTCCAGTACCTAATATTTTTAATTTTGTTGAGTTTTTGTTTATTAATTTTAATTTTTTTAGAGATGAAGAATTAAGCACTTCATTTGGATTAATATTTTTTTTATCAATATAAGACTGAATTTTTTCCAAGTTTAAAATTGCAATGTTTTCTCTTGAAATTGGATTAAAACCTCTTTTAGGTAATCTTCTGTATAAAGGCATTTGACCACCTTCAAAACTTTTTATTGCAACACCAGATCTAGATTTTTGACCTTTAACACCTCTCCCAGATGTCTTACCTTTTCCAGAACCAATACCTCTTCCTACTCTAATTTTAGGTTTATTAATTTTCTGTCTTGTATTTAATGTAATCATTATCCTCTTTTTTCAATAATTTCTGATATTTTTTTATTTCTTATTGCTGAAATTTGTTTTGGTGAATTTTGTTTCATTAAAGCTTTCATAGTAGCTCTAATCACATTGTGTGCATTTGATGTGCCCATTGATTTAGCAACAATATCTTTTACACCCAATACCTCGCATACTGCTCTAACTGGACCACCTGCAATAATACCTGTACCTTTTGATGCTGCTCTTAAAACTATTCTACCAGAGCCATCTTTAGCTTTTACATCATGATGAATTGTTCTTCCTTCTCTCAAAGGTATATGTGTTAATTTTCTTCTCGCCATTTCATTAGCTTTTTTAATTGCATCTGGAACTTGTTTTGCTTTCGCGTGTGCTATTCCAATTTTTCCAGCCTGATTCCCTACCACTACAAGAGCTGAAAAACCAAATCTTCTTCCACCTTTTACAACTTTTGTAATTCTGTTGATATGAACTAACTTTTCTAAAATATCGTCTGTTTTTTTGTCTTTGTTATTTTCCATAATTAAAATTCCATCCCATTTTCTCTTAACGTGTCTGCAAATGCTTTAATTCTACCATGATATTTATAAGATCCTCTATCAAAATAAATTTTTGTAATATTTTTTTCCTGAGCTTTTTTTGCAAGCTTTTGGGCAACTAATTTTGAAAGCTCTGTTTTGTTAATTTTATCAGATGATTTTACATCTTTCTCAATGGATGAAGCTGATAACAAAGTTACTTTTTTTGTATCATCAATGATTTGAGCTGAAATATTTTTGGCAGATCTTGAAATACTTAATCTAAATCTATCTTTTGGAGCAACTTTTTTTACTTTGTTGCTAACTCTAAATCTTTTTCTAATACTAGTGTTTAGTTTCATTATTTTTTCTTACCTTCTTTTTTAAGAACATATTGGCCTTTTTCTCTAACACCTTTACCCTTATATGGCTCAATTTTTCTAAATGTTTTAATTTTTGATGCAACTTCACCAACTAATTGTTTGTCAGATCCAGTGATCTTAAGTGTAGTTTGTTTTTCTACAGCAATTTTAATTCCTTCGGGAATGTCAAAATCAATATCATGACTGTAGCCTAATTGTAAATTTAGCTGATTTCCTTTTAATGCCGCTCTATATCCAACACCTACAAGCTCTAACACTTTTTCGTAGCCAGTACTCGAGCCAATCACGGCATTATTAATTAAACTTCTGTTCATACCCCAAAGTCTTTTTGAATTTTGGTCAATTTTTTTTGGTTTAATTGAAATCTCTTTTCCTTCTTTGATATTCAAATTAAACATATCTAAATCAATATTTATTGATTTCTTTCCTAGTGGCCCTTCTATATTTATAATGTTGCCAGCTAAAGCAACTTTAACCTTTTCTGGGATTGATATATTTATTTTTCCAATTTTAGACATTAAAATACCTTACAAATAATTTCACCACCAACACGTTGTTTTCTGGCGTCAATATCAGTCATTACACCTTTTGGTGTAGAAACTATTGCAATACCTAGACCGTTATTAATTTTAGGTAAACCTTCAGCACTAGAAAAAATTCTTCTTCCTGGTTTAGAAACTCTTTCAAATGCACTAATTACTGGGTTACCAGAATGATATTTAAGTTCTAAAGACAATGTTGGTTTATTATCCTCTGAACTAATTTTAAAATCTTTTATAAAACCTTCATTTTTTAGTATATCTGCAATTTTTGATTTAAAGTTTGATGATGGCAGATCTACTTTTTTATGATTTCTTGCTTGAGCGTTCTTAACTCTAGCTATCATATCTCCTATTGGGTCACTTAAACTCATAATTTTCCTTCCTACCAGCTCGACTTAACTAAGCCAGGTATTTTTCCTTGTAAACCTAATTGTCGAAGAGCAATTCTTGATATTTTCAATTTTCTATAAACACCATGTGGTCTACCTGTTATCTCACATCTATTCATCACTCTTGTTTTAGCTGAATTTCTTGGCAATTTTGATAATTTCTGCTGCGCCTTAAATCTTTCCTCTAATGGAAGTTTTTTATCCATTATTATTTTTTTTAAATTTTGTCTTTTCTTGAACATCTTGTCTGAAAGTTTAATTCTTTTTTTGTTTTTATTTACAGCACTAAGTTTAGCCATTTTTAATTGTCTCCTTTTTTAATAAACGGAAAATTCATTTTTTCTAACAATGCAAAGCTGTGCTCTTTGTTAATAGCTTTTATAACAATAACGATATCTAAGCCTCTAACTTTATCAGCTCTATCAAAACTAACTTCTGGAAAAATGATGTGTTCCTTTATGCCAAAAGTATAATTTCCGTATTTATCAAAACCTTTTGGCGACAATCCTCTAAAATCTTTAATTCTAGGAAGAGCAATATTTACTAATCTATCTAAAAATTCATACATTTTATTTTTTCTTAAAGTTACTTTTAAGCCTGCATTAGATCCTTTTCTTGTCTTAAAATTAGCTACAGATTTTTTGAATTTTGTAGTTACAGGTTTTTGGCCTGTTATCTTAGCCATATCCTCTTCACACGATTTAAGAATTTTAGAGTCTGAACCATCTAAACCAAGACCCATATTTAAAACAATTTTTTCAATTCTTGGCGCCATGTAAATATTTTTGAAGCCAAATTGGTCTTTTAAAGCTGGTTGTATTTCTTTATTAAAAATTTCTTTTAATCTTGGAGTCATTATTTCTTAGCCTCTTTTTTCTTTTCTGCTTTTTCATCTATTAATTTTAAATTTGATAAATGAATAAAACCTTCTTTTGAAAAAATACCACCTTTTTTCTCTTTTGTTGTTTTAACGTGTTTTTTAACCATATTAATTTCTTTTACTTTGGCTCTATTATTTGCTCTGTCGATTTCGATAACTTCACCCTCTTTTTTTTTGTCTTTTCCAGTTAGCACTCTTACTTTTAGACCTTTTTTAATCATCTTATAAAACCTCCGGCGCTAGTGAAATTATTTTCATTTGCCCTCTACTTCTTAATTCTCTAGTAACTGGGCCAAATATTCTAGTACCAACTGGTTCACCCTTATCGTCAACTAATACTGCTGCATTATTGTCAAATTTTACTTTTGATCCATCGTTTCTATGAATTCCTTTTTTAACTCTTACTACTACAGCTTTATGAACGGTTCCTTTCTTTACTTTGCCCTTAGGGATAGCCTCTTTCACAGCAATTACAATTGTATCTCCAATGCTGGCATATCTTCTCTTAGATCCACCCAATACTTTGATGCACTCTATTCTTTTTGCACCAGTGTTGTCAGCAACTTGTAATTCTGTTTGTACACCAATCATTATTTATTATTCTCCATAACTTGAAATTTTTTATTTTTTGAAAATGGTTTGCTTTCAATAATTGAAACTTTATCACCTGTTTTAAATGTATTATTTTCATCATGAGCATTGTAATTTTTTCTGACTCTAATGACTTTTTTCAATACAGGGTGTGAATATTTTCTCTCTACCATAACTGTAATTGTTTTATTAGGTTTGTCGCTTATCACCACTCCTGTTAATATTTTTTTAGGCATTTGATTTTCCTTTTAAAATTGTTTTCAATCTTGCAATTGTTTTTCTTGTTTCTCCAATTTTTGCAGGATTAGTTATTTGAGAATTCATTTTTTGAAATCGAAAATTAAATAAGTCTTTTTTAAGCTTATCAATATTTTTGATAACTTCATCTTTGCTTAATTTTTTAATCTCTTGTTTTTTCATTTATGCAAATCTCTTTATTGTCTTTGTTTTTATTGGTAACTTTGCTGAAGCTTTGTAAAGTGCCTCTTTAGCAATTTGTTCAGAAACACCATCAACTTCAAATAAAATTCTTCCAGGTTTTACTCTACAAGCAAAATATTCTGGTGATCCTTTTCCTTTACCCATTCTAACTTCTATTGGTTTTTTAGAAACTGGAATATTTGGAAAAACTCTTGTCCATACTCTTCCTTGTCTTTTCATATGTCTAGTTAAAGCAACCCTAGCAGCTTCAATTTGTTTTCCAGTAACTCTTTCAGGCTGTAATGCTTTCAAGGCATATGCGCCGTAATTAATAGTACTTGCTCTAGTAGCATTACCATGAATTCTTCCTTTGTGAGCTTTTCTCCATTTAGTTCTTACTGGCTGAAGCATTATTGTTTACCTTCCTTTGGAGTGACTTTGTTTGTTTCTTGGCTAAATTCTCTTGCAAAAACTTCACCTTTATAGATCCAAACCTTAATTCCAATAATTCCATATGTTGTAAGAGCTTCCGCTTCTGCATAATCTATATCTGCTCTTAAAGTGTGTGATGGTATACTACCATCTCTTAACCATTCAGTTCTAGCGATCTCATTACCACCTAATCTTCCACTTACTGAAACTTTAATCCCTTTTGCACCTAGTCTAATACATGATTGCATAGCTCTTTTCATGGCTCTTCTGTATGAAATTCTTTTTACTAACTGTTGCGCAATGTTTTCAGCAACTAAATATGCATTTGTTTCAGGTTTTTTAACCTCTTTGATATTTAAGTTGACTTCATTTGTCGTAAATTTTGATAAGTTATTTTTAATTTTATCAATATCACTACCTTTTTTACCAATTACAAATCCAGGTCTAGATGTGTAAATTGTAACGTAACATTTGTTTGATGTTCTCTCTATCATCACTTTAGATACACCTGAATTAATTACATTCTTCTTGATGTATTCTCTTATTTTAAAATCTTCAATTAGATAGTTGCCGAAATCTTTTTTCTTAGCATACCAAACAGAGTCCCAACCTCTGTTTACACCTAATCTAAAACCTACAGGATTAACCTTTTGTCCCATGTTTCTCCATTTGTTTTGCCTCTGATAAAATTATAGTTACTGTTGACCAAGGTTTTAAAATTGGTGCCGCTCTACCTTTTGCTCTTGGTCTAAATCTTTTCATAACAATTTTTTTTCCACAATAAGCTTCTTTGACAATTAAATTGTCAATATCATATTGAAAGTTATTTTCAGCGTTTGCAACAGCTGAGCTAATTGTCTTTCTAATATCTCTTGTAACTCTTTTTTCTGAAAACTGCAGGTCTCTAATAACTACATCAACCTTTTTACCAACAATACTTTTTAAAATTGGATTAATCTTTCTTACACTTGATCTAATTCCATTGTTTATAGACTTTACAGTCTTATCGTTGTTTTTATCAATTTTCTTTTTCTTACCCATAATTATTTTTTCTCTGCTGGTTTAGCTTTCTTATCAGCTGGTGTGTGTCCAAAGAAAGTTCTTGTTGGCGCAAACTCTCCTAATTTATGACCAACCATATCCTCTGATACTGTTATTGGAATAAATTTTTTACCATTATAAATTTGAAAAGCTACCCCTACAAAATCTGGAAGAATAGTAGATTTTCTAGACCAAGTTTTAATTGGAATTTTCTTCGGATCATCTTTGTACTTGTCTACTTTTTTCATCAAGCTTTCTTCAACAAATGGTCCTTTCCATACAGCTCTAGCCATTACTTAGTATCCTTCCTTTTATTTCTTCTCTTAACTATAAATTTATCTGTTCTCTTATTATCTCTGGTTTTTAAACCTTTAGCTGATTGTCCTGTTGGAGACACTGGATGCCTTCCTCCTGCTGACTTACCTTCACCACCTCCATGTGGGTGATCAACTGGATTTTTAACAACACCTCTAGTATGAGGTCTTCTTCCTAACCATCTTGATCTACCAGCTTTACCAATTTTAATATTTTTTTGATCAGGATTACTTAAAATTCCAATAGTAGCTAAAGCTCTAGAGTCTATTTTACGTACTTCACCTGACGCTAATTTAATTAAACTATAATTTCCATCTAATCCACTAATTGTAACTGAAGAACCAGCGGCTCTAGCTATTTTACCTCCACCACCTGGTTGAATTTCAACGTTATGAATATTGATACCAACAGGTATATCTTGTAACGGCATGCAATTTCCAATTTTAATTTCTTTTTTCGATCCACTCTCAATCTTATCTCCGACTTTAATTTTTTGAGGAGCTAAAAAATACGAATGTGTTCCATCTTCAAATTTAACCAACATTATGTAGCAAGATCTATTCGGATCATATTCTATTCTTTCAACAGTAGCCTCCATGTCAAATTTTTTTCTATAAAAATCAACATGTCTATACATTTTCTTATGACCACCTGCTCTGTTAATTGAAGTGATGTGTCCATTATTATTTCTGCCCTTCATAGCATTTTTTGGAGAAACAAGAGTTTTAAAAGGTTTGCCTTTCCATAGACCTGTTCTATCTACTAAAATAGTACCTCTGGTAGATTTTGTGTATGGTTTAAAAGTTTTTAATGCCATTTCTTAAATTCCTGTTGTTAGATCAATGCTTTGACCTTTTTTTAGAGTTATAATTGCTTTTTTGTATCCTGAAACTTTCACTTTTTTACCTCTAGTGAGTTTAGTTCTATTTTGTTTATTGATAATGTTAATTTTAGTGACATTAACTTTAAAAATTTTTTCAATATTTTTTTTTAGGTTTTTTTTATTAGCACCATCAGGAACCTTAAAAGTAATTTTATTCAATTCTGATAGGTTTGTTGATTTCTCAGTAACAACTGGAAAAAGAATTTTGTCGTATAAATGAATTTTATCCATATTAAGAATACCTTTTCTCCAATTCTTTTACTGAACTTTCAGTAAAAACTACTTTCTTAAATTTTATAATATCGTAAGCACTAAAATGATTTACGTCAGTAACTTTTACGTTTGGAATATTTCTTACAGATTTTTCTATCTTATCTTTAGAATTTTTATCAAGTATAATTAATGAATTAGAAATCTCTAGTTTATTAATTATTGAATTCATTTCTTTTGTTTTTTTAATTTCAGAATTAAAATCATTTAAAATTAACAAGTTCTTATTATTATTTTTTTCAGTAATTAAAGAAGCAACACTTTGTTTCTTTTCATTTTTATTTAACTTTCTTTTTTTGTAAGCTAATTCACCTTTTGGACCATGAGCTATACCACCACCAACAAAAATAGGAGCTTTTCTACTAGCGTGTCTTGCTCCTCCAGTTCCTTTTTGTGCATAAATTTTTGATGTTGGACCTTTTACTTCATTTTGTTGTTTGGTTTTAGCGTGTCTACCTTTGTAGTTGGCATTTGTTTTATATAAAACACTAGCAACTAACTTTTGATTAATTTTTGCAGAAAATATTTTATCTAAGACTTCAATAGTATCTTTTTTTCCATCTATGCTAATTTTATCTAATTTCATTATTTTTTCTTTTTATCTGGTGTTTTTTTTGCTTCCTCAGCAGCAGCTTGCTTTTCACTGATTGTCATTTTGTTTATATTTTTTACTGATTTTTTAACCATCACTTCAGCATTTTTTGATCCTGGAATGGATCCCTTTAAATAAAGTAACTCATTTTCTAAATCTGTTTTTATTATTTCGATATTTTGCATTGTTCTTAACTTATCACCCATATGACCAGCCATTTTTTTTCCTTTAAAAACTTTACCTGGATCTTGACTATGTCCTGTTGAACCATGAGCTCTATGAGAAATAGAAACACCGTGGCTAGCTCTTAAGCCTCCAAAATTATGTCTCTTCATTGCACCAGCAAAACCTTTACCAATCGTTTTTGATCTTGTGTCTACAAATTTTATATCTTTGAAAATTTCTAAACCAAATTCATTTCCTTCTTTGTAAGCAGAAGTATCGTTTACTCTAAATTCTTTTAATTTTTTCTTAGCTTCAGTGTTTTTCTTTGCAAAAACACCTTTCATTGCTTTTGTTAATTTTGAATTTTTAATTTTTCCATATCCAAGTTGAACAGCTTTGTAACCTCTTTTTTCTTCTTCAATTACTTGAATAACTCTAGCTTTTTCAACTTTAAGAACTGTAACAGGCACCAACTGACCAGATTTATAAAATTCTCTAGTCATGCCAATTTTCTTACCTAATAAAGCTATCTCGCTCATAATTAAATTTTTATCTCCACATCTACACCTGAAGCTAAGTCTAATTTCATTAAAGCTTCTACTGTTTGTGGTGTTGGTTCTATAATATCTATTAATCTTTTGTGAGTTCTAGATTCAAATTGCTCTCTACTTTTTTTATCAATATGTGGAGATCTTAAAACTGTATATCTTTCAATTCTAGTAGGAAGTGGTATTGGACCTTTTATAGTAGCTCCAGTTCTTTTAACTGTATTAACTATTTCTTCGGTAGAAGCATCCAAAACTTTGTTATCGTATGCTCTTAGTTTAATTCTAATATTTTGTTTTTCCATTAACCTGCTACCTTTTTAGTTACTTCATCTTGAACGTTTTGTGGAACTTTAGAATAATGATCAAAGAACATTGAATATTGCGCTCTTCCTTGAGACATTGATCTTAGATTGTTTATGTAGCCAAACATATTTGCTAAAGGAACCATTGCCGTGATTACAGTTGCATTACCTCTTTGCTCTTGAGTACTAATTTGGCCTCTTCTACTGTTTAGATCACCAATTACATCACCCATATAATCTTCTGGAGTAACAACTTCCACTCTCATAATGGGCTCTAAAAGCTTTAATCCACCTTGAGTGCAAGCTTCTTTAAAACATGCTCTGCTGGCAAGTTCAAATGCTAGAACACTTGAGTCTACATCATGATGCAAACCATCAACAATCGTTACTTTGTAATCAATCATAGGAAAACCTGCTAATATTCCACTATCAGAAACTGTCTCAAT
This sequence comes from Candidatus Pelagibacter sp. HIMB1521, assembly GCF_052047875.1. Lineage (NCBI taxonomy): Bacteria > Pseudomonadati > Pseudomonadota > Alphaproteobacteria > Candidatus Pelagibacterales > Candidatus Pelagibacteraceae > Candidatus Pelagibacter > Candidatus Pelagibacter sp. HIMB1521. The sequence goes on from NZ_JBNAIZ010000011.1 coordinate 58,574, forward strand.
ACCTTTTTCAACACCGGGGATAAATTCTTTTGGAATAGCTCCACCTTTAATGGCACTTTCAACCTCTCTACCCTTACCTGGTTCTTGAGGTTCAACAAATAATTTTACTTTAGCGAATTGACCAGCGCCACCACTTTGTTTTTTATGTATATATTCAAATTCAGCTGATTTTTCTATTGTCTCCCTGTAAGCAACTTGTGGAGCTCCAACATTTGCTTCAACTTTAAATTCTCTTTTCATACGATCAACAATAATATCTAAGTGTAACTCACCCATACCTTTGATGATTGTTTGACCAGATTCCTCGTCAGATGATACTCTAAATGATGGATCTTCTTTAGCTAATCTTGCTAAAGCTTCACCCATTTTTTCTTGGTCACCTTTTGTTTTAGGCTCAACAGCAATTTCAATTACTGGTTCAGGGAATTCCATTGGCTCTAATAAAACAGGATTTTCTTTGTCACACAAAGTATGACCTGTCATAGTATTTTTTAAACCTGCCAAAGAAACAATATCACCTGCATTTGCTTCTTTAATATCTTCTCTAGAGTTTGCATGCATTAAAAGCATACGACCAACTCTTTCTTCTTTATCTGATGAAGAATTGTACACAGCTGTACCAGATTTAATTGTACCAGAATAAATTCTAACAAATGTTAATGAACCAACAAAAGGATCATTTGCAACTTTAAATGCTAAACCTGAAAAAGATGATCCATCCTCAAACTTCATTTCAATTTCATCATCTGAACCAACTTTAGTTCCCTTAATAGACCCAATATCTACTGGACTTGGAAGGTAATTAATAACAGCATCTAATAAAGGTTGAACACCTTTATTTTTAAAAGCTGAACCAGTTAAAACAGGAACAAAGCTAAAATTTAAAGTTCCTTTTCTGATACATTTAACTAAATCTTCCTCTTTAATTTCATCGCCATTTAAATACGCTTCCATTAACTTTTCGTCTTGCTCAACTGCAGACTCAATTAGTTCGGTTCTGTATTTTTCTGAAATTTCTTTTAAATCATCAGGTATATCTTTATATTCCCACTCTGCACCTAGTGCTTCATTTTTCCATACTTGGGCTTTCATTTTAACTAGATCAACAACACCAGTTAATGAAGCTTCAATTCCAATAGGTACTTGTAAAACTAATGGTTTAGCACCCAATCTATCTCTGATCATATCAACACATCTAAAGAAATCAGCACCAGTTCTATCAAGTTTATTTACAAAACAAATTCTCGGAACTTTGTATTTGTCTGCCTGTCTCCATACTGTCTCAGATTGAGGCTCTACACCAGCAACTCCATCAAATACAGCCACAGCACCATCTAGTACTTTTAAAGATCTTTCTACTTCAATTGTAAAATCGACGTGACCCGGAGTATCAATTATATTAACTCTATGGTCATTCCAGAAACAAGTTGTTGCTGCAGAAGTAATTGTGATACCTCTCTCTTGTTCTTGCTCCATCCAATCCATTGTTGCAGCACCATCATGTACTTCACCAATTTTATGACTTTTTCCTGTATAATATAAAATTCTTTCTGTAGTAGTTGTTTTACCAGCGTCTATGTGGGCCATGATCCCAATGTTTCTATATTTATCTAATGTATGAGTTCTAGCCATAATTTTTTACCATCTAAAATGAGCAAATGCCTTATTAGACTCTGCCATTTTATGAACATCCTCTCGTTTTTTTACTGCAGCACCTTTTTTTTCATAAGCATCATACAGTTCGTTAAAAATTTTATCTGCCATGTGTTTGTCTTTTCTTTTTCTAGCTGAATCAACTAACCATCTTATTGCAAGCGCTTGGGCTCTTTTACTTTTTACCTCAACAGGCACTTGGTAAGTTGCACCACCTACTCTTCGTGATCTAACTTCTACTGTTGGTTTGATATTGTTAATCGCTTCATTGAAAATATTTATAGGCTCGTCTTTAGTTTTTGTTTTAATTTTCTCTATTGCTTCATAAACTATTTTTGCAGCAATTCCTCTTTTACCATCATACATGATGTTATTTATTAATTTTGGAATTATAGTTGAATTAAATTTTGGATCAGGAACTACATTTTTTTTGGGTTGAGTTTTTTTTCTAGACATTATTTACCTTTTTTTGTTCCGTATAAAGATCTTCTCTGTTTTCTATTTGCAACACCTTGTGTATCTAAATTTCCTCTTAAGATATGATATCTAACACCAGGTAAATCTTTAACCCTTCCACCTCTAATTAGTACTACTGAGTGTTCTTGTAAGTTATGACCTTCGCCTGGAATATAAGCAGTTACTTCAAAACCGTTTGACAATCTAACTCTAGCAACTTTTCTTAATGCAGAGTTTGGTTTTTTTGGAGTGGTTGTATAAACTTTAACACAAACACCTCTTTTCAAAGGTTGCTTCTGTAAAGCAGGAACTTTGTTCCTAGAAACTTGTTTAACTCTTTTTTTTCTTAACAACTGATTAATAGTTGGCATAATTTTTTTTTAAAATTAATTAATTTATTTTTGAGATGAAAATAACTGACAGGTTATTTTGTGGCAGCGTTTAGTACCTCAAGAGCACTACATTCCAACCAAAAACATCGCCAAAATACTTATTAATCAGCTATTGTCAAACTAAAACTGCAATTTTTAGGTGATTTTTTTATTGATTTACTTGTGTTTCTTCAGGCTCAGAAGCTTCAAGTTTATCTTGTTCTGCTAAGAAGCTATTATCATCTTCTAAGGCCTTGTTGTTCCATCTGTTCTTGATATTACCCGTTCCAGCAGGAACTAATCTTCCAACTATTACGTTCTCTTTTAAACCGTTTAATGGATCAACTTTCCCTTTAATTGCAGCGTCTGTTAATACTCTTGTTGTCTCTTGGAAAGATGCAGCAGAAATGAATGATTCTGTTTGAAGTGAAGCTTTAGTAATACCCATTAAAACTCTTTCTCCAACTGCAGGAGTTTTGCCTTCAGCAACTAATTTTTCATTAGTATTATCAAACTTGATTCTATCAACTACTTCACCCGGTAAATAGCTTGAATCTCCAGATACCTTAACTTCAACTTTCTTAAGCATTTGTCTTAGAATTGTTTCAATATGTTTATCGTTAATAATTACACCTTGTAATCGATATACTTCTTGAACTTGATTAACAAAATATTCTGTTAATTCTTTAATACCTAAAATTCTTAAAATATCATGCGGTAATGGCTGTCCATCTAAAAGATATTCACCTTTTTGAATTTTTTCACCAGGATTAAAGTTAATGTGTTTTCCTTTTGGAATTAAATAATTTGATGGTTCTGATCCGTCTTCTGGAACAATCGAAATTCTTTGTTTACCTCTAACTTCTTTTCCAAAAACAACGCTTCCATCATTTTCAGCAATAATAGCACTGTCCTTAGCTTTTCTAGCTTCGAAAAGTTCAGCTACTCTTGGAAGACCTCCGGTAATATCTTTAGTTTTTGTTGTTTCTTTAGGTAATCTTGCAATAACATCGCCAGCATAAACTTTTTGACCATCTTTAATTGATAAAATCGAATCTGGTACTAAGTAATATCTAGCTTCATTGTCATCTGCTTTTTTAATTACATTTCCTTTTTCATCTCTTAAAGTAATTCTTGGTTTTAAATCTGTACTCTTAGATTGACCTCTCCAATCAATTACAGATTTTGATGATATACCAGTTGCATCATCAGTAGTTTCTTGAATTGAAACACCATCTATCAAATCAACATAACTTGCAATACCACTCTTTTCAGCAATAACTGGAGTTGTATATGGATCCCACTCACAAATTTTTGTATTTGCTTTAACTTTATCTCCATTATTAAAAAATAATCTTGATCCATAAGCAACTTTATAAACTGCTATTTGAACTCCTTTATCATCCTCAATAGAAAGTTGAGTATTTCTTCCCATGACAATTAAATTCTTTTTTGAATCTTCTAAAATATTTGAGTTAATAATTTTTAATGTTCCATCGCTTTTGCTGATAATTTGGTTATCTTGTTTAACAGAAGCTGTTCCCCCAACGTGGAATGTTCTCATCGTTAACTGCGTACCTGGTTCTCCAATTGATTGAGCTGAAATCATACCAATTGCTTCACCCACATGCACCATTTTACCTCTAGATAAGTCTCTTCCATAACAAGTAGCGCACACACCCTCTTTAGAACTACAAGTCATTACTGAATAAACTTTTATAGATTTAACACCTGCTGCATCAATTTTATCACAACCTGCCTCGTCAATCATTTCCGACTTTTTAATTATTACCTCACCACTTAATGGATTTTTCACCTCAGCAGCTGTAACTCTACCAAGTGCTCTTTCTGCCAAACTAACAACTACATTACCACCTTCTAAGATCTCTGATAGTTCAATAAAACCTGGTTCTTCACATTTAATTTTTGTTACTGTTAAATCTTGAGCAACATCACACAATCTTCTTGTTAAATATCCAGAGCTTGCTGTTTTAAGCGCAGTATCTGCTAATCCTTTTCTTGCTCCGTGTGTAGAATTAAAATACTCTAAAGCTGTTAAACCTTCTTTAAAGTTAGAGATAATTGGACTTTCAATAATTTCACCTGAAGGTTTTGCAATTAATCCCCTCATACCAGCTAATTGTTTCATTTGCGCTGCTGAACCTCTGGCTCCGCTATCAGCCATCATAAATACTGAATTTATTTTTAAGCCCTCTTCTGTTTTTTCAGTTGCAGAAATTCTTTTCATCATTTCACCCGCAACTTTATCTGTGCATTTAGACCATGCATCTACAACTTTGTTGTACTTCTCGCCTCTTGTAATCAAACCTTCAGCATATTGAGTTTCATAATCAGCAATTAATTTTTTAGTATCATCAATTAATTGAGTTTTATTTTCAGGAATAATTAAATCATCTTTTCCAAATGAAATTCCTGCTTTAAATGCATGCTTAAATCCTAAATCTTTAAGTTTATCACAGAAAATAACTGTTGTTTTCTGACCACAGAATCTAAAAACCACATCAATTATTTCGGAAACAACTTTTTTTGGTAGCAATCTATCAACTAATGAAAATTTAATATTGCTATTTTTTGGTAATAGGTTGGCTAATAAAAATCTTCCTGCAGTTGATGTGTATTTTTCAATCTTTTTATTTCCTTGTTCATCAACAGTTTCATATCTTGAAATAATAGTGCTATGAACGTTAATTTCACCTGAAGATAATGCAAACTCTATTTGATCAGAATTAGTAAAGTATCCAGATGGTTTATCCGATACTGGTTCCTGAGAAAGATAATATATTCCTAAAATCATATCCTGACTTGGAACGATTATTGGTTTGCCATTTGAAGGAGATAGAATGTTGTTTGTTGATAGCATTAATATTCTTGCTTCCAACTGAGCTTCTAAACTTAAAGGTACATGAACAGCCATTTGGTCACCATCAAAATCAGCATTAAAAGCTGCACAAGTTAAAGGGTGTAGCTCAATTGCATCACCTTCAATTAATTTTGGTTCAAAAGCTTGAACACCAAGTCTATGAAGTGTTGGTGCTCTATTTAATAAAACAGGGTGCTCTCTTACGATTAACTCTAACGCATCCCATACAGCATTAGTTTCTTTCTCTACTAATTTTTTAGCTTGTTTGATTGTAGATGCTAATCCTAATTTGTTTAATCTTGCGTATAAAAATGGTTTAAATAACTCCAAAGCCATTTTTTTTGGCAATCCACACTCATGTAATTTTAAGTCTGGACCGACAACGATTACTGATCTTCCAGAGTAATCTACCCTTTTTCCTAACAAGTTTTGTCTAAATCTACCTTGCTTTCCTTTAAGCATTTCTGCAAGAGATTTAAGTGGTCTTTTACCTGTTCCAGTAATAACACGACCTCTTCTTCCATTGTCGAAAAGAGCATCAACAGATTCTTGAAGCATTCTTTTTTCATTTCTAACAATGATGTCTGGAGCTTTAAGATCCATTAATCTTTTTAATCTATTATTTCTGTTAATAACTCTTCTATAAAGGTCGTTCAGATCTGAAGTAGCAAATCTACCACCATCCAGTGGAACTAAAGGTCTTAATTCTGGTGGAATAACTGGAACCACAGTCATAATCATCCACTCTGGTTTTTGACCAGTTTCGATAAATGACTCTATTAATTTTAATCTCTTAATTGCTCTTTCTTCATTAACTTTAGATTTAGTCTCTTTAATAAAGCTAACAAGATTTTTTCTCTCTAATTCTAAGTCAAGATTTTTTAACATCTCAAGAACAGCTTCTGCTCCAATACCTGCAGTAAAGCTTTCTTCTCCAAATTCATCTTGATATTTTGCTAATTCTTCCTCATTTAAAAGTTGGTTTTTTTGAAGGCCAGTTAATCCTGGTTCAATTACTATAAAGTTTTCAAAATAAAGAACTCTTTCGATCTCTTTCAACTTCATGTCTACTGCAAGTGCAATTCTACTTGGTAATGATTTCAAGAACCAAATATGTGCCACAGGAGTTGCAAGATTAATGTGACCCATTCTCTCTCTTCTTACATTAGATTTTGTTACCTCAACGCCACATTTTTCACAAATAATACCTCTAAATTTCATTCGTTTATACTTTCCGCATAAACATTCGTAATCTTTGATTGGTCCAAAAATTCTTGCGCAGAATAGACCATCTTTCTCTGGTCTAAATGTTCTATAATTTATAGTTTCTGGTTTTTTAATTTCACCAAATGTCCAAGATTTAATTTTTTCAGGACTAGCTAAAGAAATTTTAATGCTATTAAAATTTTGCGCTTCTGAAATTTCGCTTCCTTTAAATAAATCAGTTAATTCTTTTTTCATTAATTAAGCTCCACGTTTAATGCTAATGATTTAATTTCTTTAACTAAGACGTTAAATGACTCTGGAATACCAGACTCGAAATTCTCTTCACCCTTAACTATAGTTTCATAAACTTTAACTCTTCCAGCAACGTCATCAGATTTTACAGTCAAAATTTCTTGTAAAGTATAAGAGGCTCCGTAAGCTTCAAGAGCCCAAACTTCCATTTCTCCAAATCTTTGACCACCTAATTGTGCTTTACCACCGAGAGGTTGTTGTGTAACCAAACTGTAAGGACCTGTAGATCTTGCGTGAATTTTATCTTCAACTAAGTGATGAAGTTTTAACATATAAATTATTCCAACTGTAACTGGTCTATCAAATTTTTCTCCAGTTCTTCCATCCCATAAATAAGTTTGTCCAGATCCTGGTAAGTTCGCTAACTCTAACATGTCAGTTACATTTTTCTCTTTAGCACCATCAAAAACAGGAGTTGATATTGCAATACCATTTTGTAAGTTTTCACACAGGTCTTTAAATTCGTTCTTACTTAATTTATCTACTTTTTCATTGAAAGTGTCTTCTCCATAAACAGATTTTAAAAATTTTTCTATTTTTTCAGTTCTTTCGATCTTTTTATTATTTTCGTTAACTAAATTTTTAATCTGTTCACCAAATTCTTTACAAGCCCAACCTAGGTGAGTTTCTAAAATTTGACCTACATTCATCCTACTTGGAACACCTAGAGGATTTAAAACAATATCAACTGGTCTACCATCTTCTCTGTATGGCATATCTTCAACTGGCACTATTTTACTAACAACACCCTTATTACCATGTCTTCCTGACATTTTATCACCTGGTCTTAATCTTCTCTTAATAGCTACAAAAACTTTTACCATTTTCATAACACTTGGTAATAAATCATCACCACTTCTAATTTTCAAAACTTTATCTTCAAATCTTTCTGTAATGTCTTGTTTTGCTTTGTTGTATTGATCTTTAAGTTGTGCCAAAGTTGCTTCATCATTTACATTTCCAACTGTTATTTTAAATACATCATTTATAGAAAGATTATTGATTGCATCAAAATCAAGTTTTGTTCCTTCAGATAAATCTTTTACTTTTTTAGTTAATGATGATCCTGATAAAATTTGTGAAGCTCTTTGTTTAATACTTCTCTCTAAAATTTCTTCCTCTACTAATTTATCTTGTTGAACTTGTTCAATTTCAGCTCTTTCAATAGTTATTGATCTTTCGTCTTTTTCAATACCATGTCTGTTAAATACTCTTACATCAACAACCGTACCACTAGCACCTCGTGACATTCTCAAAGATGTATCAGTGACATCAATAGCTTTCTCTCCGAAAATTGATCTTAATAGTTTTTCTTCTGGTCCTGATGCTGAATCACCTTTTGGTGTAACTTTTCCAACTAATATATCACCAGCGTTTACTTCAGCTCCAATGTAAACTATTCCTGACTCATCAAGATTTTTCAAAGCTTCTTCATTAACATTAGGAATATCTCTAGTAATTTCTTCTTCTCCTAATTTAGTGTCTCTCGCCATTATTTCGTATTCTTCAATATGAACTGAAGTAAATACATCGTCAGTTACACATCTTTCTGAAATCAAAATTGAGTCTTCAAAGTTGTAACCTTGCCATGGCATGAAAGCTACTGTTACATTTTTTCCAAGTGCCAACTCACCTAATTTTGTTGAAGGACCATCTGCAATAATATCACCAGATTTAACTTTATCACCAACTCTAACAAGTGGTCTTTGGTTAATGCATGTATTTTGGTTTGATCTTTTAAATTTTTGCAAGTTATAAATGTCTACACCTGACTCACTAAAATCAGTTTCTTCTGTTACTTTAATAACAATTCTCTTACCATCAATTTTATCAACAACTCCATCTCTCTTAGCAACAATCGTTACACCAGAGTCTAAAGCCACATCACTTTCAATTCCAGTACCAACCAATGGAGACTCTGGTTTTAAAAGAGGAACTGCTTGTCTCATCATGTTAGAACCCATTAGAGCTCTGTTAGCATCATCATTTTCCAAGAAAGGTATTAAAGATGCTGCAACAGAAACAAGTTGTTTTGGTGAAACGTCAATATAATCAATTGCATCTGGTTTTGATAAAAGGAAGTTTAAATTTTGTCTGCAAGAAACAAGCTCCTCAACTATCTTTCCATTTTTATCTAACTTTGTATTTGCTTGAGCAATTGTAAATTTGGTTTCTTCCATCGCAGATAAATACTCAACTTTATCCTGCACAACTCCATCTTTTACTTTTTTATATGGGCTTTCAATAAAACCATATTTATTTATTTTTGCATAAGTTGATAAACTATTTATCAAACCAATGTTTGGCCCCTCTGGAGTCTCAATTGGGCAAATTCTTCCGTAATGAGTTGGGTGAACGTCTCGAACTTCAAATCCTGCTCTTTCTCTTGTTAGTCCACCTGGTCCAAGAGCAGAAACTCTTCTTTTATGTGTAATTTCTGACAATGGGTTCGTTTGATCCATAAACTGTGAAAGTTGAGAGCTAGCGAAAAAATCTTTCAATGAAACAGTTAGTGGTTTTGCGTTAATTAAATCCTGTGGCATCGCAGACTCAACATCTAAAGTAGTCATTTTTTCTTTAATAGCCCTTTCCATTCTGTAAACACCAATTCTCGCCTGGTTTTCAACTAGTTCACCTACAGAACGTACTCTTCTATTTCCTAAATGATCAATATCATCAACATCATCCTTACCATCTCTCAAATCTAACATTTTGTGAATAATTGCAATAATGTCATCATTTCTTAAGATCGTAATTTTATCAGAGCACTCTAGGTTTAATCTTGAATTCATTTTCACTCTACCAACATCGGATAGATCATATCTGTCTGAGCTAAAGAAAAGATTGTTAAATATTTGAGTGGCTATCTCAATTGTTGGTGGTTCACCAGGTCTTAGCATTTTATATATTTCCGTTATAGCCTCGTCTTTAGAGTTATTTTTATCTGCTAAAACAGTTGTTAATAAATAAGGTCCTTTATTTATGGAATTTGTTATCGATATCTGTAAAGAGTGAATATTTGCATCCAGAATTTGTTGAATAATTGTATCATTTAATTCAGTACCAATTTTAAACGTACCTTCTTCTTCATCACTTACTTTAACATCTCTATGTAAAAATTTTCCAAAAAGAGATTCTCTTGAAACTAAAATATCTTTAAGTCCATCGTTAGCTAATTTTTTAGCATTTAAAAAATTTATTTTATCACCTAATTTTATCACTACATCACCAGTTTTTGCATCAATTACTTCTTCTGAAAAATTTTTGGCTTTATAATTCTCAGGGTTAAATTTAGTTTTCCATTTTTCTGTCTTAGGATCAAAAGTGTATTGCTCACTTTCATAAAACTCATCAACAATTTCTGATTTAGAAAAACCTAAAGCTAAAAGTAACGTTGAAGCAAATATTTTTTTCTTTCTATCAATTTTAAAATATAGAAAATCTTTAACATCATATTCAAAATCCAACCAAGATCCTCTGTTAGGTATTACTCTACAATTAAATAATAATTTTCCACTTGCGTGTGTTTTTCCTTTGTCATGGTCAAAGAAAACACCTGGACTTCTATGCATCTGGTTAACTACAACACGTTGAACACCATTGGTAATAAATGTTCCGCTATTAGTCATCATAGGAACTTCACCCATGTAAACTTCTTGTTCTTTTGCAGATAAAATATCCTTAGTATTATTTTCTTGATCTATTTCGTAAACAACTAATCTTAAAGTACATTTAAGAGCTGAAGAATAAGTTAGACCTCTTGTTATACATTCTTCAACATCAAATTTAGGTTTTTCTAATCTGTATGAAACATATTCAAGAGTTGCTTTGTCGTTTAAATCCTCAATTGGAAAAATACTTTTAAATACTCTATCAAAACCTTTTGTTAATTCAGTTTCAGCATAGAATTCAGTTAATTCTTTGTAAGAATTTTTTTGAACTTCAATAAGATTTGGTATTGATAAACTTTCTTTTAGTTTACCAAAACTTTTTCTAATGTTTTTCTTTTCAGTAAAAGATAATTGCATCTATATTTATTAATACTGATTAAAAATAATCAGTATTTGAATTCTTTCTAATTAATTTATTTAAGTTCTACTTTTGCGCCAGCAGCTTCTAACTTAGCTTTGATCTCTTCGGCATCTTTTTTGTTAACACCTGATTTAACTTCTTTTGGTGCTCCCTCTACAAGATCTTTTGCTTCTTTTAAACCTAATGAAGTAGCTGCTCTTACTTCTTTAATAACATTGATTTTTTTATCACCTGCAGAAACTAGCATGATAGTGAAATCATCCTTTTCTTCTGCTGGAGCTGCACCACCTGCTGCTGCTGGAGCTGCTGCTGCCATTGGAGTTACACCCCACTTTTCTTCTAACTGTTTTGAAAGTTCGGCTGCTTCAGCTACAGTCAAACTTGATAAGTCTTCAATAATTTTATTTAGGTCAGGCATATTTTTTTACTCTTTGGGTTGTGTTTCAGAATTTTCTGCCGACAAACTACTCATTTTTTCCGAATGTGCAAGCAAAATACTAATTAATTTTGAGGCTGGAGCGTTTAAAATACCTACAATATTAGCTCTTGCTTCATCTAGTGTAGGTAAACTAGCAACATTTTGGACACCTGCCTGATCCAAGACCTCATCATCCATTATTCCACCAATTAATTTAAGATTCTCATTATCTTTGGCAAATTTAGATAAGATTCTTGCAGACATTATTGCATCTTCACCAAATGCAACTGCTGTAGGACCTGAGAAAAGATTAGATAGGTCTTTACACTTAGTTTTCTCCAATGCTAATTTTGTAATTCTGTTTTTAGTTATCTTAAAGACGATACCATGCTCTCTCATTTTTGCTCTTAAATCATCTAATTGAGTCATTGTTAATCCTTGATAGTGTGTAACCATAACAGCTTTACTACTCTCAAATTTAGAGGTCATTTCTTCAATATAATTTTTCTTTTGTTCTTTGTTCATCATAACTATATCGATTTTCCTAATTTAACTTTGTATGCGACACCCATAGTAGAGGTTGCAAAAACACCTTTTATTAAATCACCTTTGAGTGTGTTGTTAGACTTTTCTTTTTCTAATGCATCTATTATTGCATTATAATTTTTTAATAATTGATCATCACTGAATGATTTTTTTCCAATACTTACTCCAATATTTCCATCTTTATCATTTCTAATTTCAACTTGTCCTGATTTTGCATCAGTAACTGCTTGTTTAATATTTTCAGATACTGAACCAAGTTTTGGATTTGGCATTAATCCTTTTGGACCTAAAACTTTTCCTAATTTCGAAAGTTTAACCATCATTCCTGGTGTGCAAATCAATTTTTCAAAATTTAAATCTCCACCTTTGATTTGTTCAACAAACTCATCTCCACCAACAATATCAGCGCCCGCATCTTTTGCCTCTTGTGCTTTATTATCTTCACAAACAACAGCAACTTTTACTTTCTTACCTGTTCCTCCTGGAAGATTTACCACAGTTCTAATGTTGACTTCACTTTTCTTTTGTTTGTTATTTATTTGAAAACTTAAATCTAAAGATTCATCAAATTTTGTTGTGCAGTTTTTTTTAAGCTCGGGTAATAATTTTTCAATAGACTCTGCATTTAAGTCTTTAGTTTTTTCAGGTAATTTTTTATATCTTTTTGAAGCCATTATTCTTTTACCTCTATACCCATTGATCTAGCTGAACCTGCAATAATTTTTACTGCTTCATTTATATCGTGAGCATTTAAATCATTCATTTTTTCTTTAGCAATATCTTCTAATTGTTTTTTTGAAATTGAAGCTACAATATTTCTTCCTGGCTCTTTTGATCCACCTTTTAATTTAACAGCCTCTTTAATATAAAAAGATGCTGGTGGTGATTTAATTTTAAAATCAAACTTTTTATCTTTATAAACAGTAATTTCAACAGGAACAGGTTTTCCAGCCATAGATTTTGTTTTATCATTAAATGCTTTACAAAATTCCATTATATTCACACCACGTTGACCTAAAGCAGGACCAACTGGAGGAGCAGGATTAGCTTGTCCGCCTTTAATTTGCAACTTTATGAATCCACTTATTTCTTTTGCCATTAACTTACTTTCTCCACTTGGTTATATTCTAAATCTACCGGTGTTGGACGACCAAATATAGAAACTGACACCTTAAGTCTAGCTTTTTCTTCATCAATTTCTTCAATCATTCCATTAAATGATGCAAATGGACCATCAACAACCTGAACTTTTTCACCAACGCTGTAATCTATACCAGATTTTGGCTGAGCCACACCATCTTTAATTTGGCCTAAAATCTTCTCAACTTCCTTATCAGAAACAGGTACTGGGATGCCTTTTGATCCAAGGAAACCACTAACTCTCTTTATCCCTTTGATCATATGATAAATATTGTTATCCATTTCACTCTTTATTAGTACGTATCCAGGAAAATATTTCTTTTTTCTTTGAATTCTCTTTCCTCTTTTAACTTCCGTAACATCGTGAGTTGGAACTATAATTTCTTCGAATTTCTCACTTATTTTAGCCTTATCTGCTTCTTCTTTAATTAATGAAGCAACTTTATTTTCAAAACTGGAGTGTGATTGAACAATGTACCAATTTTTCATTAAATACTTACCTTTAACAATAGTTCTAAGAAGAATTTAAGAACCTGATCTAATAAAAGAAAGAATAATGACATTACAACTGCCATAACGAATACCATTAAAGCACCTTGCAAAGTTTCTTTCCAAGTAGGCCAAGAAACTTTGAAAGCTTCTTGTTTTACTTCCTGGATAAATTTAATCGGGTTCTTCATAATTCTTTAGCTCAAATTGGCAGGAGCGGAGGGACTCGAACCCTCAGCCTCCGGTTTTGGAGACCGGCGCTCTACCAATTGAGCTACACTCCTATTTATAGAGTTACTCTATAATTTTAGTTACTACTCCTGCTCCAACAGTTCTACCACCTTCTCTAATAGCAAAGTTTAATTTTTCTGCCATTGCAATAGGTGTAATCAGTTTAACAGTGAATTTAGCATCGTCACCTGGCATAACCATTTCTGTACCTGCTGGCAATTCTACTTCTCCAGTTACGTCTGTTGTTCTAAAATAAAACTGAGGTCTATATTTTGTAAAGAAAGGAGTGTGTCTTCCACCCTCGTCTTTTTTAAGAATATAGGCTTGAGCTTCAAATTTAGTATGAGGAGTTATTGATCCAGGCTTACAAAGAACTTGACCTCTTTCAATGTCAGTTCTTTCAATACCTCTCAATAAAATTCCTACGTTATCACCAGCTTCACCAGAGTCTAAAAGTTTTCTAAACATTTCTACTCCAGTACAAACAGATTTTTTTGTTTCTTTAATTCCAACGATTTCAACTTCTTCACCAGTTTTAATTACACCAGATTCTACTCTTCCAGTCGCAACTGTTCCTCTTCCTGAAATTGAAAATACGTCCTCAACTGGCATCAAGAATGGCTTGTCAACTTCTCTAGCTGGTTGCGGAATATGTTCATCAACAGCTTTCATTAATTCTAAAATTGAATTTTTTCCAATTTCATCATCTCTTTTTTCAACTGCTGCTAAAGCCGAACCTTTAACGATTGGAGTTGTATCTCCAGGATATTTGTAAGAAGTTAAAAGTTCTCTAATCTCTTCTTCTACAAGTTCAATCATATCTTTATCATCAACTTGATCTACTTTATTTAAGTAAACAACAATTGCCGGTATACCAACTTGTCTTCCTAAAAGAATATGTTCTCTTGTTTGTGGCATAGGACCATCAGCTGCATTAACAACTAATATCGCTCCATCCATTTGTGCTGCACCAGTAATCATATTTTTTACATAGTCAGCGTGACCAGGACAGTCTACGTGAGCATAGTGTCTTTTTTCAGTTTCATATTCAACATGTGCTGTTGAAATTGTAATTCCTCTCTCTTTTTCCTCTGGAGCTTTATCGATTTGATCGTATGCTACAGCTGTTCCACCACCAGCTTCAGCTAATACATTTGTTATAGCTGCAGTAAGAGTTGTTTTACCATGGTCGACATGACCAATAGTCCCAATGTTACAGTGGGGTTTACTTCGTACGAATTTTTCTTTTGACATTTCTTTTTAACCTCAGTTTTTTTTTGTTTCTTAACTTTAATTTCTTGGAGCGGGTAAAGGGAATCGAACCCTTACATCCAGCTTGGAAGGCTAGCGTTCTACCATTGAACTACACCCGCACAACCCCAAGAGTAACACTCCATTGTAATTTAAAATTATATTAAATGGTGGAGGGGGAAAGATTCGAACTTTCGAAGACCGAAGTCAACGGGTTTACAGCCCGCCCCATTTGACCGCTCTGGAACCCCTCCTTTGGGGAAGTGTCCCCTTGTTCAATATAGCTTCAAATAACAAGCGTTTTATATATTTTATTTATCCAAATGCAACACGTGATTTATTAAGAAAAACTATTAAAAAACGTGTAAAACACATCATAATTTTATGAATAAATCATCTTTTTTTATTGTTGGTCAACATGCGGTAATGGAAGCATTACGTAATCCAAATAGAAAAGTTTTAAGAGTTTTTTTGACAGAAGATTCTAAAAAAAATATTCACAGAAAAAATCCAAACCACAATCTTCTAAATGAAGTAAAGGTCTATTTTAAATCAAAAAAAGAATTAGACAAATACACATCAAAAGATCAATTAATGCACAACGGATATGTTGCGGAAATTGAACATTTAGATCAACCAGATTTAAAAGAATTTATTAAAGGAAAAAATAATCTTACATTTGTCTGTCTAGATGAAGTGACTGATCCAAGAAACATAGGTTCTTTAATAAGAAGTGCTGCTTCATTTAGTATTGATGGATTAATAATTAAAGAGAGACATTTTCCAAGAGATAGCAAGTTGATGTATAAATCTGCAAGTGGCTGTATGGAACATATGAATATTTTTCAGGTATCAAATATAAATTCTACATTAAAAAATTTAAGACAGAAAAACTTTTGGGTATATGGTTTTGACTCAAAAGGTGAAAAAAATTTTACTGATGTTAAATGGGAGGGAAACAATATTCTCGTATTTGGTTCTGAAGGGTTTGGTATGAGAAAGCACACAAGTAAATACACAGACTTTTTTGTTAAAATCAATATAAATAATAATATCGAAAGTTTAAATATATCAAACAGTGCAGCGATAGCTTTTCATCATTTAGATTTTTTAAAAAAAGTTAATAAGTAATTTATATCAATAAAAAGTAAATTATATAAAACAACAAAATATCAATTACTTATAATTTTTTTAATAATTTTTTTTAAAAATTTAGGTAAATATTTGCTACCAAAATTATATCCAATAAGTTTTAATGATCTTATATAATCAACATAGGCAATTCTTGTTTCGTCAATACTCAGATTTTCATCATAAAAGTTTGATATTTTTTTTTTGTCAGCAAGCAAATGTAGTAATTGGAAATTATTTATTATATAGTTAAAATCTTTCTGTTTGTGATTTATGTTTATGCTCCAATAACGTGAAAATATTTTTAAATTATTAACATCGTTAACTTTGTAGAGATCATTAGAACTAATTTCATTAATTGCACCGGTTAAAAAAAGTTCATCAGTCATATTTTTTAATTTGTTTTTATTTTGAACTTGAAATGTTTGATATTTTTTTGAATATTTATAAAGTAATTTATAAAACTCTTTATTTCCTGCAAAAAAATCTCCACCGACCCATTTTGTTGAGGCAGATGAATTAATAATTTTAAGTTGGGAATTTATAAATTTTTTGCCATAAGCTGGAAAAATATTATCACTTATATTGTTTATATAACCCTCTCCGTATAAGAAAATTTCCTTCAATGGAGGTAACTTTGAAACAACAAGTACATCTAGATCAATTAAAATTGAAAATTCATTTTTTTTCTGGGAAAAATATTTGAATACATCTACTCTATAGTGACATGGTGAAAAATGAATATCATTTGGCACATATGTTTCAAAATTTATTTTTTCTAAATTCAATTCTAGATTATTTTTAATTGAAATTTCTTGTAT
The DNA here is from genome assembly GCF_052047875.1 of Candidatus Pelagibacter sp. HIMB1521. Taxonomy (NCBI): domain Bacteria; kingdom Pseudomonadati; phylum Pseudomonadota; class Alphaproteobacteria; order Candidatus Pelagibacterales; family Candidatus Pelagibacteraceae; genus Candidatus Pelagibacter; species Candidatus Pelagibacter sp. HIMB1521. The sequence goes on from NZ_JBNAIZ010000011.1 coordinate 75,512, forward strand.
TTTATCCAGATCATTACATAACAATACATATTTATAGCCAAGAGAACCTAAACTTCTGCTTAAATTAGCAGCACATTTTAGATAAATGAGTCTTTGTTTATCAATTTTTTTTGTATCAAAATTTAAATTTTGAAATTCATCTTTTAAGAAAAGTAGTCCATAAAATTTTATCTCACTGTGCATATATCTATTTTTTAAATTAAAAAATAATAAAAATATTTTTCATCAAAATTTTAAAATTAATCTTTAATAATTAACCTGCATGCATAATCTACATAATGCATCCAAACGTATTTATCTTTAAAAAATTCATCCACAGCTTTTTTGGAACCGCTCCAATGGCCATAGTCATCTATAATAATAATACCTCCTGAAATTACTCTGCTGAACATGACTTCAAGCTCTTTCTTTGTGCTTAAATACCAGTCTGTATCTAATCTTAAAATACTTATTTTTAATGGTAAATTTTTTTCTTCGTTTAAAGTATCCTCAACATTACCTTTAATAAATTTTATATTATCAAGATTTCCTGTCTCATTAAGAATATTTCTTTTAACATTTTCGATAGTACAAACACCCCATGAATTACTTTTTTTGCTTTTATCCTTTTTTAAAATTTGACTTGCTTTTTTATTATTTTTTAAATCATAATCATCACTAGTTGGCTCGGTCATTCCCTCAAATGTATCATAGGCATAAATTGTTTTATTTTTATTTTTAAATTCCTTTTCTAAAAATTTTTTAAACAAAATTATATTTCCTCCTTTCCAAACACCGCATTCTACAAAATCTCCATCTATATTTTTTTGGTTAACATGCTTAAGGGATTGTATTAGAGTAAATATTCGAATTTTTGGCGTCATAGAATATCTTGATATCGTTTTTATCATCTCATTGTCATTATTGGACAATTCAACGATTTTCATATTATTGTTTATTATTGAGAGATTAAAATATGCAAGAAATTTATTAATTAGATGTTTTATTATACTAATCATCAGAACATTTATTTCTTAAAATCATAGACTTTTCAATACAATTAATATAATCCAAAAATATGAATATTTTCATCACTGGTATTGCAGGATTCTTAGGTTCAAATTTAGCTGATTTTTATATTAAAAAAAATTTCAATGTGATTGGTTGTGATAACTTAATAGGAGGTGATTTAAAGAATTTAGATAAAAAAGTCAAATTTTATAAAGCTGATTGTGAAGATCTAAAATTTATGAAATCAGTAATAAAAAATGTTGATGTAGTTATACATGCAGCTGCTTTTGCTCATGAGAACTTATCATTATACTCACCAAACCTAATATCAAAAAATATAATTAATGGTTCCACTGCTGTTTTTAGTGCATCTATCCAAAACAAAGTTAAAAGAATTGTTTTTTGTTCATCTATCGCAAGATATGGTTCAGCAAAAATTCCGTACCTAGAAAACTCCAATCCAAAACCTATTGACCCATATGGTATATGTAAATTAGCTGCAGAAAAAATACTTATCAATTTATGTGAAACTTATGGTGTGGAATATAATATTGCAGTTCCTTATAATATCATTGGAGTTAAACAAAAATATGATGATCCTTTTAGGAATGTTGCGTCGATTATGATTAATTTAATGTTGCAAAATAGACAACCAATTATTTACGGTGATGGAGAACAAACAAGGAGTTTTTCAGATGTTGATGATTGTGTTTACTGTTTAGACAAACTGATACTAGACCCAAATATTGTTTCAGAAATTATCAACATAGGCCCTGGGCAAGATGAAAAAATTACAATAAATAATTTATTTCAAGAGATTTCAAATCAATTGAAATTTAACAAATCACCAATATATAAACCAGAACGAGTTAATGAAGTAAAAGACGCAATATGTTCCTCAGAAAAAGCCTCTATAAAATTAGGTTACAAATCTAAAAAAAGTTTTAAGCAAGTAATTAGTAAAATGATAGATCATATAAAAAAAAGAGGGCCTAAAAAATTTGAATATAATTATGAATTAGAAATAGAAAATGAGATAACTCCTGATACATGGAAAAATAAGATCATTTAATATTATTGATTTTCTATATGTTTAAATAGTTTAAAAGATCAGGTGATTTTATTTATCTTGAAATAAAGTAATTATTTATTATACATCAAATGTTGCCCTTGTAGCTCAGTTGGTAGAGCAATTGATTTGTAATCAATAGGTCCGCGGTTCGAATCCGTGCGGGGGCACCACTTCTTTCTTTACCAAGCAGTTAACTTCAAACACTTATCAAAATTCTTGATACTAACATAACAACCAAAGAATGACATTAATTTAAATGCAAAAAATCCTGCAAATAAAACTAAAGCAACTATTATAATTGGATTAAAATTATTGATTAAATCTAACTTGTTTCTTTTCTTATTTGTTCAATTTTAATTTTTTTTTGTAAACTTCTACTTTTATCATAGAGAAGATTAAACTTAATTTTATTATTTATTTTAATAGTAATAGATTTTGCATTTCTGACTTCCAAATTATCTGCAACTGCACTAATGGGTCTCTTAGATGGATTGAGATTTGTGATAACAATTTTAGATTTATCATTAACTATTTTACCCTTCCACCTTCTTGGTCTAAATGCGCTAATTGGAGATATCGATAATTTTTTTGAATGAAGACTTAATATAGGTCCATGAACGGATAAATTATAAGCAGTACTTCCAGCAGGTGTAGACACCAAAACTCCATCCGAAACTAATTTTTTTATAATTTGCCTAGAACCTTGTTTGATTGATAATGAAGCTGCTTGTCTACTCTGCCTTAATACAGAAACTTCATTAATAGCTATAGATTTTTTGATTTGATTATTTTTATTTCTTACAATCATTTCTAAAGGAGAAATTGAAACCATATTTGCTTTGGAAAGGTTTTTTATAATATATTTTGAGGAAAATTTATTCATTAGAAAACCGTAGTTTCCAGAGTTAATCCCATAGAAAAATTTATTTGAATTTTTGTTTCTTTTAAGAGTTTGGAGCATAAAACCATCACCTCCAATAACAATAGTTAAATTTTTGTTTTGAAAATTATTAGAACTAATTTTTTTTAATAAAATATTTTTTATATTTAAGGATTTATTATTTTTATCAGAAATAATTTGTAGTTTGTTCATTTAATGGTGCCCTCGGCCAGACTCGAACTGGCACTCCGCAAGCGGCAAGGATTTTAAGTCCTTTGTGTCTACCAATTTCACCACGAGGGCATTAATGAATTTCATGAGTATTTATGCTAATATTTATAATTGAACAAGGATAATAAGTAAATTTTTTTTAATTTATCTCTTCAAGAACTGGTCTAATACTGATTATTCCATATTGCTCAATACAAACAGAATACAATACAATTTATGGTTATGTTATTGAATTTCTTTGAAAAAAAAGTTTGTTAAATCACTTTTAAGAAGTTTACTTCCTTCAAAACTAATATGATTTTCATCTTTATAAAAAGGTTTGTCAATTTCTCCAATTACACATTTGTTACTTTTACATAAGGTATTATGAGGAAAAAAAACTTTTATTTCATTTTTTTTATTTAAGTCATCCATTAAGTTTAAGATAAATTTATAAGACTCATTAAACTCCTCAATATTTATTCTACTATTATCAAGAAAATTTATAATATCTCTGTTTTTATAAGCATCTGAATAAATGTTATATGGATGGTCTTTTAACTCAGGTATATCTGCGATTATATTGATATTTATTCCAAGCTTTGTATATTCATCGATAGTCATTTTTAATAGTCTTTCTAAAAGTTTTTGATTTTCGGCTAAATCAAGATTATTGCCAAAATATTTGCTAGTTTTTCTATTTTTATTATATCCTTCACTTGTAAAAAAATTCCACCTAGCAATTAAAACTATGTTTTTGATATCATTAGCTCTTATATGTTCATAAATTGCGTGATTTAATTTTAAACAATTTTTAGATTTCAATTTAACTGAATCAATATTTTCATTCTCTTTTCTAGAAATAATTAAAGGAGGGCAACCATTTTTAAAAATAAAATAAGACTTTATATTCAAGTCTGAAAAAACATCATTAATCAAATGACTTAATTGATACGCATGACTATCACCAAATACAAAATAACTATTTTTTTGTTTTAAATCACCAACATTACAAATTTTTGAATAAAAAGTCTTATAATCAAAATCGTTATTTTCATTAATATCAAAATGACATTTTGTTATTTGATCTTTGTCAAAAGTTTTTTGAATACTTGTAAGTTTATCGTTTAAATGTCTGTATACACCAGCAGTAAATAATAGAGCTAATATTATTATGTATGTTAATATTTTTTTTTTAGAATTATTTTTATTAACTAATTGTAATTCAACAAAATTATAT